>NZ_JBEXCY010000064.1:0-55473 GCF_040605515.1 Dactylosporangium sp. NPDC005572
TCGGCACGCTCGACACGGCGACGAGCTCGGTGCCGGAGGTCATCTCCCTGATGGTCGGCCGGGCGATCACGGGTGAGCAGCGGCCGCGCGCGGCGGTGACAGCCGGCGAGCCGGTGCTGTCCGTGCGGGGGCTGCGCACCCGGGCGCTGCTGCGCGACGTCAGCTTCGAGGTGCGCCGCGGGGAGATCCTCGGCTTCGCCGGCCTCATGGGCGCGGGCCGCACCGAGGTGGCCCGCGCGATCGTCGGCGCCGACCGCCGCGACGGCGGCACGGTCGCGGTCCACGGGCGTGAGGTCTCGATCGCCAGCCCGGCGGACGCCGCCCGGGCCGGGATCGGCTACCTGTCCGAGGACCGCAAGCACTTCGGCGTGCTGCTCGGCCGCAGCGTGCGCGACAACGTCGTGCTCGCCTCGATGCCCCGGTTCACCTCGCCCCTCGGGTTCGTCGCCGACCGGCTGATCGGCCGGACCGCGACCGACTACGTCGCGCGGCTGCGCATCCGCACGCCGTCGACCGGTCAGCTGGTACAGCACCTGTCGGGCGGCAACCAGCAGAAGACCGTCGTCGCGAAGTGGCTCGTGCGCGACTGCGACGTCCTCATCTTCGACGAGCCGACGCGGGGCATCGACGTCGGCGCGAAGGACGAGATCTACGCACTGCTCGACGAGCTCGCCGCGGCCGGCAAGGCGATCGTGATGATCTCGTCCGAGCTGCCCGAGGTGCTGCGCATGTCGCACCGCATCGCCGTCATGTGCCAGGGACGGATCACCGCAATTCTCGACAACACCGACGCAACCCAGGAAAACATCATGGACTACGCCACCCGCTTCAACACTGAAGGAGCCGAAGGAACGGTGACCAGGTGACCTCGATCCCCGTCAAGCGCCCGATCGTCGCCCGGATGCGCGGCTCGGTGCAGCAGGTGCTCGCCCTCGCCAGCCTGATCGCGATCCTGGTGTTCTTCTCGTTCGCCAGCCCGTACTTCTTCACCCCGAGCAACCTGGTCGGCATCCTGATGGCGGCGACCGTCACCGGGATCCTGGCGCTCGGCACGACGTTCGTCATCGTGGCCGGCGGCATCGACCTGTCGATCGGCACCGGCATGATCCTGTGCGGCGTCATGACCGGTGTCTTCCTGACGTACTGGGGCTGGCCGGCCTGGGCCGGGGTCACCGGCGCGATCCTGTTCGGCGGCCTGATCGGCTTCGTCAACGGGTTCAACGTGTCCGTGCTCGGCCTGCCGCCGTTCATCGCGACGCTCGGCATGATGCTCGTCGCGTCCGGCCTGTCGCTGGTCATCTCGGGTACGAAGCCCATCTACTTCAAGGAGCACCCCGACTTCCAGCTCCTGATGAACTTCTCGGTCATCCCGGGAGCCCGCTTCCCGCTCGGCGTGCTCATCTTCCTGTCCCTCACCGTCGTGGCGGCGGTCGTGCTCGGCAAGACGATTGTGGGGCGCTACGCGTTCTCGATCGGCAGCAACGAGGCCGCCACCGCCCTGTCCGGCGTCAACGTGGTGCGCTGGAAGCTCACCATCTACACGATCGCCGGGCTGTTCGTCGGCATCGCGGGTGTCCTCGCCGCGAGCCGGCTCAGCTCCGCCCAGCCGGTCGGCGGGATGGGCCTGGAGCTGGAGGCCATCGCGGCCGTCGTCATCGGCGGCACGTCACTGCAGGGCGGTCGCGGTTCGATCGCCGGCACGGTCGTCGGCGCCCTCATCGTCGCCGTGCTCACCAACGGCCTCCGTGTCACCGCAGTACCGCAGGAATGGCAGTCGGTCGTCGTCGGCTGCGTGATCCTCGTCGCCGTCTACGTCGACATGCTGCGCAGAAAACGCGCCTGATCCCTCCCACACCCCATTTGAAGGAGTTCGATCGATGAACAGAAAGGCCTTCGTCGCGCTGCTCGGCGCGACCGCGATCACGGTGGCCCTCGGCGCCTGCTCCGAGGCCGCCGACAAGCCCGGCGGTGGCGGCGACGAGAAGCCGTACGTCGCGCTCATCTCGAAGGGTTTCCGCCACCAGTTCTGGCAGGCCGTGAAGGCCGGCGCCGAGCAGGCGGGCAAGGAGTTCAACGTCACCGTCACGTTCGAGGGCGCGCAGGAGGAGGGCAACGTCGAGCAGCAGATCCAGCTGCTGCAGACGGTCATCGACAAGCACCCGGACGCGATCGGCTTCGCCGCCATCGACAGCCAGGCCGCCGGCCCGCTCATGCAGCAGGCGAAGAACGAGAAGATCCCGGTGATCGCGTTCGACTCGGGCGTGGACAGCGACGTGCCGGTCACCACGGCCGCCACCGACAACCTCGCCGCCGCGGCCGAGGCCGCCAAGCACATGGCCGAGAAGATCGGCCACGAGGGCAAGATCGCCATGGTCGTGCACGACCAGACGAGCGTCACCGGCGTCCAGCGCCGCGACGGCTTCGTCGACTACATGAAGAAGAACGAGCCGAAGATCCAGATCGTCGACATCCAGTACAGCGGCGACCCGCTCAAGGCCACCGACCTGGCCAAGGCGATCATCACCGCCAACCCGGACCTCAAGGGCATCTACGGCTCGAACGAGGGCGCCGCGATCGGCGTCCTGCACGCGGTCCAGGAGCGCGGCCTGACCGGCAAGATGACGGTCGTCGGCTTCGACTCGGGCAAGGACCAGATCGACGCGATCAAGGCCGGCACGATGGCCGGCGCGATCACCCAGAACCCGGTCGGCATCGGCTACGAGACGGTGAAGGCCGCGGTCGCCGCGATCAAGGGCCAGTCGTTGCCGAAGTCGGTCGACACCGGCTTCTACTGGTACGACAAGGCCAACATCGACGACCCGAAGATCTCCGCCGTCCTGTACCAGTGACCGGCGCGCCGCCGGCCGGACGCGGGACGATCCGCGCCCGGCCGGCGGCGAACGTCAGGCCGGGAGAACGTCAGGCCGGCGGCGACCTGGCCACAGTCCACCGCCTGCTGACCCAGCGCTCCTGGCCTGCGGACGCCTGCGCCGCTGACCCGGCGCGGGCAGCCACGGCCGCCGGCGTTCCGCATCACGGCGCCTGCCGATTCTGGCCGAACGCTGCTCGTGGTAAAGTTGGGGCGTTGCAAGCTTGATTTCCACATACGTTGCCTCGCCCGTGGGTCTCGCACCTGCGGGCGTTGTCAGTATTTGCCGGGTTTCCGGAGCAGGGTCATCAAAGCGGCGACGCGGGAGTCCACACCGTGTGGCCTCCATCTGCCTTGCGAAGGAGCAGGTCATGACCATCGGTACTGTGAAGTGGTTCAACGCGGAGAAGGGCTTCGGCTTCATCACCCCCGACGACGGTGGCGCCGACGTGTTCGCCCACTACTCGGCGATCTCGGCGAGCGGTTTCCGCAGCCTCGAGGAGAACCAGCGGGTCGAGTTCGAGATCACCCAGGGTCAGAAGGGGCCGCAGGCGGCCAACATCCGCGCCGTCTGAGCGTCCCGCCCTTGAGCGACGCCTGGCCGGTCGGCGACCGGCCGGCCTGACGCACCCACAAACGCCCCGCACTAGTGCGGGGCGTTTGCCGTCGGTGCCGCTCAACGCCCGCCGTAACGAGCGCCCGACCAGGCCCGGACGCGCGCTCAGGCCCCAGCCCGGGCGCGGTCAGCGCGCCCGGCGTGACGAGCGCTCGACCACGTCCGGGGTGCGCGCTCGATTCGTCCCTGCGGCGACTGCCCGGCGCGGCCCGGCCGACGCCTGGCGTGACCAGCAGCCAGCCAGGCCCGGACACGCGCTCAGGCCGCCACTCCGGCGACCACCCGGCCATGCCTGGGCGCGCTCAACGCCCGGCGTGACGAGCGCCCGACCAGGCTCGGGGCGTGTGCTCAGCCTCGCCGCGACGGCTGCCCGGCGTCGCCCGGCAGCCGCCCGGTGCGGCAAGCGCCTGGCGTGACCAGCGCCCTACCACGTCCGGACGCGCGCTCAGGCCCCCACCCCGGCGACCGCCCGGGCGGGTCCGGGCGGGTCCGGGCGCGCTCAGCGGCCGCCGCGGCGACTGCCCGGGCGGGCCTTGGCGGAGAAGGCGGCCGCACTGGAACGCACCGGTGCGGCGTGGGCCGAGGTCGTCTTCGCCTGTTTGCCGCCGGACTGCGATGCGGACTGGGCCGCGGCGGTCTTCGCCGGTTTGCCGCCGCTCTGTGATGCGGACTGGGCCGAAGCGGTCCGCGACCGCCGGCCGCCGGTCTGCTCAGGCTGCGCCCCCCGCCGCGGACCGGCGGACGCTTGCTGCGTCGAAGCGGTCAGTGACCGCCGGCCGCCGTTCTGCGCGGGCGGCGGTGTCGCCGGCTGGAGGACCAGGGTTCGCTCTCCGGGGGCCAGCGTGCGCAGCAACTCGTCGCCGGGGCGCAGCCGGGTGGTGGTCGCGGCGATGCCGGCCTTGCGGGTCAGTTCGCGGACCTCGGGCGCCTGGCCGTCGGTCATCAGCGTGACGACCGTTCCCGCCGCGCCGGCCCGGGCCGTGCGGCCGGAGCGGTGCAGGTACACCTTGTGCTCCGCCGGCGGGTCGGCGTGCACGACGAGGGCGACGTCCTCGACGTCGATGCCCCGGGCGGCGATGTCGGTGGCGACCAGCGTGCGCACGGCCCCGTCGGAGAACGCCTGCAGGCTCTTGGCCCGCGCGCCCTGGGCCAGGTTGCCGTGCAGCTCCACAGCGGCGACGCCCGCCGCGACCAGCCGGCGGGTGAGCGTCTTCGCGCCCCGCTTGGTGCGCGTGAACACGATCGTCCGGCCCGGCGCGGCGGTCAGCTCCACCAGCACGGCGAACCGGTCCTCGGCGCGGACGTGCAGGACGTGGTGGGTCATCGCGGCGACCGGCGAGAGCGTCGAGTCGACGCTGTGCTCGGCCGGGTTGGTGAGGAACCGCCGCACCAGCACGTCGACGCCCGCGTCCAGCGTGGCGGAGAACAGCAGGCGCTGACCGCCGGCGGGCGTCTGCTCCAGCAGCCACCGCACGGTCGGCAGGAAGCCGAGGTCGGCCATGTGGTCGGCCTCGTCCAGCACGGTGATCTCGATGCCGTCCAGGCGCGCGTGGCCGCCCTCGACGAGGTCGGCGAGCCGGCCCGGGCAGGCCACCACGACGTCGACCCCGGCGCGCAACGTGGCGACCTGGGGCCCGGCGGCGACACCACCGAACACGGTCATCGTCCGCAGCGACAGCGCCTTGGCCAGCGGCGCCATCACGGCGTCGATCTGGGCGGCCAGCTCGCGGGTGGGCGCGAGGATCAGCGCCCGGGGCCGCCCGGCCTTCCGTGCCGCCGTGCCGGCGGCGAGCCGGGTGAGCACCGCCAGGACGAAGGCGTACGTCTTGCCCGACCCGGTGCGGCCCCGCCCGAGCACGTCCCGCCCGGCGAGTGCGTCGGGCAGGGTCGCGGCCTGGATCGGGAACGGCCGGTCCACCCCGGCCGCGGCCAGCACGCGGACGAGCGCGGCCGGCACGCCGAGATCGGCGAAGCCGAGCCCGTCGGCGGACGCGGACGGGCTCGATGCACCGGTTGAGCTCGATGCGCCGGTTGCGGTGGAGGGGCCGGACGAGGTGGTCTTGCGGGGGCGGCGTGCCGCCATACAGGCTCCGAACGTCGAAGGACGTCCCGCCCGGCGCTGACCGTCTCGGCCGCGCGCGTGGCGTGGGACATCGAACCCGGCCCGCCAAACGTGCGGGCCGCGCCGTCAGCGTACCCGAGTCCGCGACCAGCCTCGCTGTCCGCCGGTCGGCGGAGCGCCGACTGTGGCCGCCGACACTGACCGCCGGCGGGGCGAAGACCCTGGCCGCCGACCGTGACTGAACCGTGACCGCTGACCGTGACCGCTGATCGCCGAACGTGACCGCCGGCCGGTCAGACCGCGACGACCTGCCACCGGCTCTGCTCGCCCATCCACGCCCCGGCCAGGATCTCGGCCGACTGCCGGCTCGGACACTGGTGGATCTTCGACCGGCCGGCGGCGCCGCCGGCGCGGGCCTCGACCTCCCACGACTCGCCATCGGTGCGGATGTACACGTCGCGACGCCCTCGCACGGTGCTCTGACCGTTCCACCAATGACGCTCGATTCTCACCCACCGACGGTATAGCACCAGGCCCCAGGCGCGAAACCTTCACGATCTTGACATCTCGGCTGATCACGCACGGTCGCCGCAGGCTCACCGCTCCGCAAGGAGCGCCGGCCGCTACTCGCTGCGTGCGCGCAGCTCGACCAGCAGGCCGTCGCGATCGGTGAGCAGGGAGCCGAGGATCCGCCTTCCGGCGGCGAGCAGGTCCGCCACGTCGGGGGTGCTCAACGCGTACATCACCAGGGAGCCGTCCCGGTAGGAGGTCACAATCCCGGCCCGGCGCAGCACGGCGAGCTGCTGCGAGAGGTTCGACGCCTCGACCTCGATCTCGGCGAGCAGGTCGCGGACCGGTCGCGGACCGTCCTGGAGCAGCTCCAGCACGCGAATCCGGACGGGGTGGCCGAGTGTCCGGAACATTTCCGCCTTGGCCTGGTACAGCGGGACCGACATACGACATCCACCTCCCCCGGGGCCTCGCAGCAAGGTTAGCAGCCGGTGGAGCCCGGCACGGCACCTCGGACACGCCGTGCGACCGTCTCGACTTGAAGACTTTATCAACTGCTAAAGTCTTCCAATCCAGGACGGACGGAGGCGGTGATCATGGCGGTCCGCAGTGCGGCGGTCCGTGGTACCGCCGGCCGGCTGACCCGGCTGACCCGGCTGCTCCCCACGCGGTCGGACTGGGTTGCGGCGCGCCGCAACCCGCGACGGGACCTGCTCGCGGGACTCACCGTCGCCGTGGTGGCGCTGCCGCTCGCGCTCGCGTTCGGCGCCTCCTCCGGGCTCGGCGCGGGGGCGGGTCTCGTGACCGCCGTCGTCGCCGGGGCGGTGGCCGCCGTCTTCGGCGGCTCGAACCTGCAGGTGTCCGGGCCGACCGGCGCGATGACCGTCGTGCTGGTGCCGGTCGTCGCCGACTTCGGGCCGGCCGGCGTGCTGATGGTCGGGGCGATGGCCGGCGTGGTCCTGCTCGTCCTCGCGCTGGCCCGCCTGGGCCGGTACGTGCGGTACCTGCCGACCCCGGTGATCGAGGGGTTCACCGCCGGGATCGCCGTCGTGATCTCTTCTTCGCCGCCGCCCACCACTTCCTGCTCGAGCTGTCCGAGGTCGCCGACGTCCGCGTCGTCATCCTGCGCATGTCGCGGGTCACGACCGTCGACGCAACTGGCGCGCACGTGCTGGGCGACGCCATCTCCCGGCTGCGCCGCCGCGGTATCACGGTGCTGCTGTCCGGCATCGCCCCGCACCACGACCAGGTGCTCACCGCCCTCGGCGTCGCCGACCGGCTCCCCCGGTTCCCCGGCACCCCGGAGGCGATCGCGTACGCCCGCGACCTCATGCGCGGCTCCTGAGCCCTCCCGACTCGAAGAGTTGATAACCTCTGCAATTGATGAAGGCCTCAGACGATGGCCGACGACCCCTGCGGGACCTCGCGCTGCGCTACACGCACGGGGCCGGCCGTCTCGCGGCCGCGATCGCCGCCCGCCCGGAGACCGCGGCCGAGGTGACCGGCCGCCCGAACCGGGTCGCGGTGATCAGCGACGGCAGCGCCGTGCCCGGCCTGGGCAACGCCGGGCCGGCCGCCGCGCTGCCGTTCGTGGAGGCCAAGGCGGCGCTCTACGCCGAGGTCGCCGGCATCGACGCGGTACCCATCTGCCTGGACACCGGCCACGCCCACGGCACCGACGGCGTGGTCGCCGCGGTCCGGGCGATCGCGCCGACGTTCGGGGCCGTCGACCTCACCGGCTTCGCCTCGCCGTCGTGCCGGGACATCGAGCGCCGCCTGCGGATCGCGCTCGACATTCCGGTGTTCCACGACGAGCAGCACGCCACCCCGGTCGTCGTCCTGGCCGCGCTCCGCAACGCGCTGCGCGTCACCGGCAAGGACCTGCACACCGCCCGCATCGTCGTGCTGGGCGCGGGCGTGACCGCCGGCGCAGTGACCCGCCTGCTGCTGCACGCCGGCGCCACCGACGTGACGGTCTGCACCCCGCACGGCATCCTCGACCCCGGCCCCGGCACGCCGCCCGAGCCCACCGCGTGGCTGGCCGGCCACACCAACCCGCGGCGAGTGCAGGGCGGGCCCGCGCAGGCCCTCGCCGGCGCGGACGCCGTCGTCGCGGTGAGCGCCGACGGAGGGCTGGATCAGCACCTGGTGGAGACGATGGCAGCGCGACCCGTGGTGTTCGCGCTGGCCGGCCCGCCTCCCCCGGCCGGGCCGGCCGCCGTGACGGCGACCGGCCTCACCGAGCTGCTGGCGTTTCCCGGCATCGTCCGCGGGCTGCTCAGCGCCCGGGCGCCACGGATCACCACGGCGATGCTCCTGGCCGCCGCCGACGTCCTCGCCGGGCTGCTCGGCGAGGATGCGCTCGGCCCGCACCGGCTCCTGCCGGACGTCCTCGACCCCCAGCTGGCGCCCACCATGGCCGCCGCGGTCGCCGCGGTCGAGGCGTCCCGCCGCCGGGCGGAGCCGACGTTGCACCAAGCCTGAACCGAGCGAGCACTGAGCTTGTCAGCTCGCGTCGCCACCGTAGGCGTCGCGGTCAGTCGACCGGTCGGTACCAACGGCACCACGGCTTCGGGACCTTTGCCCCGTTCGGGGTGGTGGGGGCGGCCGCAGGCTGTGCGGTGAGCGCATCCGGGAGTGCCATGAACCTCTGGTGCGCCGCCTTCGCATCCGACAGGGGGTCGACGCGGTGAGCAAGCAGGCACGGCAGGCACGCAGCGCCAGGTTGGCCGCGCAACAGCGCAGACAGAGACGGAACCGCCTGCTCGCCGCCGGCGGCGGCGTGGTCATTCTCGGACTGCTGGTCGCCATCGTCGCCGGCCTGGTCCACGCGGCCGGCACCGGCGACTCCCCGGAGGTCACCCAGCGGCCGACGGTGGCTCCGGCCAATGCCAACGCGTCCGGCGCCATCGTGATCGGCGACGCCGCCGCGCCGGTGCGGCTCGAGATCTACCTCGACTACATGTGCCCGTACTGCGGCCGCTTCGAGCGGGCCAACAGCGGCGAGCTGGAGCGCCTGGTCGCCGACGGTACGGTCCGGCTGGAGCTGTACCCGCTGGCGTTCCTGGACCGGGCTTCGGCGGGCACCAGGTACTCGACCCGGGCCGCGAACGCCGTCGCCGTGGTGGCCGACCGGGCGCCGGCCAAGGTGCTGGCCTTCAACAGCGCGCTGTTCACCCGCCAGCCGCGGGAGGGTTCCGAGGGCCTGACCGACAACGAGATCGCCGCAGTGGCCGTCGGCGCCGGCGTGGCCCAGGACGTGGCCGGGCTCTTCACCGCCGGCACCTTCGAACCCTGGATCGTGACCCGCACGGATGCGGCGTTCGGCACCGGCGGCATCACGGGCACCCCGACGGTGAAGATCGACGGAGCGATGTTCAAGGGCGACCTCTACACGGCCGGCCCCCTGACGCAGGCGGTCATGGACGCCAAGAGCCGGCCGTGACCGGGACGCTGACCCGCCTGCGCCGCGTGCGCCACAGCAACGTCTGGATCCTCGGGACGATGCTGTTCTCCGCCGGCCTGAGCCTGACGGCGTCGTTCGTGCTGTCCGTCGATGCGATCCGGCTCGCCGAGGACCCGGGCGCCAGCCTCTCCTGCAACCTCAACGCCGTCATCAGCTGCGGTACCGTCGCCGGTTCGTGGCAGGCCCAGCTGTTCGGCTTTCCGAACGCGTTCCTGGGCCTCGTCGCCGAGCCGGTCGTGATCACCATCGCGGTGGCCGGCCTGGGCGGCGTGCGGTTCCCCCGCTGGTTCATGTTCGCCGCGCAGGTGGTGTACACCCTCGGCGTGATCTTCGCGTACTGGCTGTTCTACCAGTCGATGTTCAACATCGGTGCGCTGTGCCCGTGGTGCCTGCTGGTGACGGTGTCCACCACCCTCGTGTTCTCGACACTGACGCACATCAACATCCGCGACGGCAACCTGTTCCTGCCGCGTCGCGTCGGGTCGGCACTGCGCGGCGCGATCGACGCCGAGCTCGACGCCGTCGCGGTGACCATCTGGCTGCTCGTCCTGGCCCTGGCCGTCGTGCTCAAGTACGGCGACGCGCTGGTCGCCTAGCCGCGCGCGCACGGCGGCGGCCCGGAGTGCCTGCAGGCCCCTTCTCGCCGCCGTCGCGTCGGCGTTCGATCAGAGGCGCCGGCGGTCTCCGGGCCGGCCGAATGCGGAGGGGCTGTAGTAGCGGGTGACGGTGCCGTCCTTGCCGACCTCGCGGCTGTAGTGCTTGAGGAAGGCCCACAACAGGGGCGGCTCCTCGGCCGTGGTGTTGTGCGAGCGGTAGAGGTTCCTGGTCACCTTGAAGATCGGGATGGGGGTGCCCGGCGCATTCCAGGTCCAGGTCTGGAAGCGGTCGTGGAAGCCGCTGCGCCGTCCGGCCGTCGTGTCGACGTCGGCGAGGGTCAGGCCGTCGACCCCGAGGTGGTACTGCGCCCAGCTGTCGGTCAGGTTTGCCGTGTCGTCCCAGAGCGTGCCCACGAACTGCTGGATGTCGCCGTACCCGTAGATCATGTAGTTCGGGATCGGCTTCCCGCCGGCCGGGTACGCCACACCGTCGATGCCGATCGTGCCGGCCGCGTTCGGGGCAGCGGGGAAGGACGTCGTCGCGACCGCGGCGAAGTACTCGGGGAAGGCGATGGCGAGGTTCTGCGTGACCTGGCTGCCGGCGGACTGCCCGGTGGAGTAGCAGCGAGTGGGGTCGACGTCGTAG
Organism: Dactylosporangium sp. NPDC005572; assembly: GCF_040605515.1. NCBI lineage: Bacteria > Bacillati > Actinomycetota > Actinomycetes > Micromonosporales > Micromonosporaceae > Dactylosporangium > Dactylosporangium sp. NPDC005572. Next base: position 10,766 of record NZ_JBEXCY010000064.1, read on the forward strand.
CGGGCGGTGATCGTCTCGCGCAGCTGCCGGAAGAAGGTCAATGAGTCGCGGTGGCTGACGACCACGGACGTGCGGCTGTACTGCTCGCAGACGACGACGAGGACGAACCCTTCGCGTTCGGCGACCTTCCACCACTGCGTGGCGTCCATGAACACCTTGTCGGTCTGGCTGTCGCCGGGCCAGACGAACACGACGGGCGCCCTGCGCCCAGCGGATCGGGGCACGTACACGAGGTACTCCCGGACGAAACCCGCCACCTGCATGGTGTGGACCTCGATGCCGAGCCGCCGGAAATCGGCGCGCTCATACAGCGCGTTGCCGTACGCGAAGAAGTTCTCGTAGCGGGTGTAGGCGGACAGGAACTCGACGATCTGGCGGGTCGTCGTCCTGCTGCGGGGCTCGGTGCGGCGGGCCTGGACGGCGACCTTCGAGATCGGTCCGGCGTGCGACGTCATCCACCGGCCCGAGCCGGGGCGCTGCCGGTACACGGTACCGAGGGTGCCGTCGCGGCCGGCGGAGGCCACGGTGTCGTTGGCGTGCTTCCAGTAGGCCACGCTCGCGGCGGACGAGCGCGGGTCGGGGTGGAGGTACCAGGTCGGCAGCACCGTCTCGTCGTAGCGGATGCGCCGGAGACCGGGCGGCAGGTCGACCGGGGTGTACTGCGACTGGCCGTCGAACTCACGCGCCGCGTACGAGGCGAGGTAGGCGGCGCTCAGGCCGGCGGAGCCGACGTATGCCTGGGCGATGACCCGCAGCGGGTTCGCGACCGCCCACGCCTCCAGGACGGGGGCGCCGCCGCCGTACCCGACGAGGTAGTGCTCCCCGAAGATCGAGAAGTAGCTGTTGGCCTGGTAGAACGCCATCGCCGCCGCGACGTACGCGGCCTCGGCCTCGGCGTCGGCCCAGCCGCCCGGTCCGGGCTCGAGGACGAACAGGCCCTCCTGCCGCTGGTCGGCCACGTCGCGCCAGCCCGACGACTGCAGGAACTCCGCGGTGCCGGCTCCGTCTGGTACCGCGATCACCGTGTAGTAGGAACGGATGGGCGTCTCGGCGGGGAGGTACACCTTCGCGGTGCGTGTCGCACCGGCGACGTCGAACGACCTGGTCCAGTACCCGGCCATCTCCCGCGGCAGGCGGTTGGCGCGGGTGTAGTCGTAGGCGGGGAACGGGCGGCCGTCCAGGGGCTGCGCCTCGCCGAGCTCGCCGGGGCGGTGCGGTGCCGCGTACGCCGCGGTGGTGAAGCCCTCGGCCGTCAGTGCGGCGCCTACCGCGAGCGCGGCGGTACCCACCAGAAGGTGACGCCGGTCGATGTTGGTCATGGCGCGACCGTAGTAGCGGCCCGCCAAGCGGTCCACACGAGCCACACAATCATGCACCCCGTATCGAAACCACCGCTTGCCCCTTCCGAATCCGATTCCTTAGCATGACGGTGGACCTCTAGATGGATCACATGGTCCGCCTGGTGGACCAGGTCGGCATCCTTGAGTACCCGGTACCGGCGCGGTGACCTTCGGCCCTTGGCGGTGTGACCTCCGGCCCATGCCCGCGCCCGGAAGGCCGCGAATGCTGTGCCGGACGCGACCCACGACCAGGAGGCCTCCCCGATGACCACCACCACCGCGGCTGATGCCGGCTCGGCGTACACCTTCAGGAACGCGGATCCGCAGGGCTCGCACCAGCTGACCCTGCTGGCCGACATCCTCGACGAGCACACCATCAAGGTGCTGGCCTCGATTGGCACCGGCATCGGCTGGCGCTGCCTGGACATCGGTCCCGGTGCCGGCACGGTGACCCGCTGGATCGCCGGCCAGGTCGGCCCGACCGGCGGCGTCACGGCCCTGGACCTCGACCCGCGCCACATCGCCGCCGCGGCCGACAACATCACCGTCCTGCAGGGCGACGTGCGCACGGTCGACCTGCCACCGCAGCAGTACGACCTCATCCACGCCCGGCTGGTGCTGCTGCACCTGACCGAGCGGGACCTCGTTCTGCGGCGGCTGGCCGATGCCCTGCGACCCGGCGGCCTGCTCGTGGTGTCCGACTGGGACTGCACCGACCGGAACTGGCTGCTGCACGCCGGCAGCCCGGAGGCCGCCGAGGCGTACGACGCCTTCCAGGACGCGATCCTGTCGATCCTGACCGAGCACGGCGCCGACCTCGGCTGGGCCCGCACCGTCCCCCTCGCGATGCGGGCCGCCGGGCTGGCCGACGTGAGCACCGTGGTCCACAACCGGCTGTGGCCCGGCGGCACGGCCGGGAACCTGCTGCACGTCAGCAACTCCTACCAGCTCCAGGCCGAACTGCTCGACCGCGGGATGACCGCCGAGCAGCTCGGCCTGCTCCGCGAGGCCATGCACGACCCGCAGACGCTCGCGTACTCCTACTGGATGTTCACCACCGTCGGCCGCCGCGCCGAGCCGTAGGCGACCGCACCCGGGGCGGCTCGGGACGAAAGTCCCGTGCGGCCCCGTCGACGTCCTCTGCCCGCGGGATCCGGACCGGCGCATGCTGACGGCACAGACCGAGGAGGGCGTCATGAACCGTCAACGCATCGTCGCCGGATACGACGGATCGGCCGAGTCGGGCGCCGCCGTGCGCTGGGCCGTCGCGGAGGCCGGCCGGACCGGCGCCGCGCTGCACATCGTGCACGCCTACCAGCCGCCCTGGACCGTCGCCTACTACGACGGCGTGTCCGCGCAGGCGGCCGCCGACGCGGAGACCCTGGCCGAGGAGAAGCTCGACGAGCTCGTGGCGCACCTGCACGAGCGGCACGCCGGCGTCCGGGTCGTCGCCACCACCGTCCGCGGCGTCCCGGCACCGGCCCTGCTCGACGCCGCGGCCACCGCCGGGCTACTCGTCGTGGGCAACCGCGGCTCGGGCGGCCTGACGAACCTCCTCATGGGCTCGGTGAGCCAGCAGGTCGCGACACACGCAGCGGTGCCGGTCGCGGTCGTGCGCGGGCGCTCGGACGCGGACGACGGGCCGGTCGTCGTCGGTGTCGACGGCTCGCCGTCCACCGATGCGGCGCTCGCCCTCGCGTTCGAGCAGGCGGCCTCCCGGGGTGCCGAGCTCGTCGCCGTCCGCGCGTACGTCCCGCCGCCCTCCGTGCTGCCGCTGAGCACGGTCGAGGCGCCGGAGCGGGCGGCGCTGCAGCAGTCCCTGACCGGCTGGTCCGAGAAGTACCCGGCCGTCAAGGTCCGGGCCGTCGTCGCCATGGGCCGCGCGGCCGAGGTCCTCGTCGGCGCTTCGCGCACCGCGCGGCTCGTCGTCGTCGGCAGCCGCGGGCACGGCGGCTTCACCGGCCTGCTGCTCGGCTCGGTCGGCCAGCAGCTCATGCACCACGCGGAGTGCCCGGTGCTCATCGCCCACCGCCGCGAACACCCCTGAACCGGATGGCCCGGGGCCGCCGCCCGCACTCCACGCGGGCGGCGGCCCCGATCAGCGCGCGAACCGCTCGGCGATCGCCTCGACGACCGACGGGTCGTCGGTGAAGACCGGGTCGTCGGGGCGCGGGTCGTGGAAGACGATGTCGGTGAAGCCGAGGCGCTCGTACCGGCCGACGAAGTCCTCGAACGCCGCCAGGCCGGCCAGGGGGCGCTCCTCGGTGTTGCCGATGAGGTAGATGCGGTCCAGCGACGCCGGGTCACGGCCCAGCTCGGCGCAGCGCTCGTCCAGGATCGCCGCCTGGGTGCGCACCGCACGCTCGGTCGCGGCGGCCGACTGGTCGCTCGCCCCCGGGTCGCCGTAGGTGATCCACGCGTCGCCGAGGCGGGCCGTGAGGGCAAGCGCCCGCGGGCCGGCCGCGGCGATCGCGAGCGGCAGCCGCGGCCGCTGGACGCAGCCCGGGACCATCCGCGCCTCGTCGACGGTGTAGTACGCGCCGCGGTGGCTGTAGGCGGGTGCGCGCAGCAGCCCGTCGAGGACGTCGACGAACTCGGTGAACCGGGCGGTGCGCTGCCCCGGGGTGAGCGGCGCGTCGCCGAGGACGGTGGCGTCGAAGCCGGTGCCGCCGCCGCCGATCCCGAGCGTGAGGCGGCCGTCGCTGACGTGGTCGAGGGTCATCGCCTCCTTCGCCAGGTTGACCGGGTGGCGGAAGTTGGGCGAGGTGACCATCGTGCCGAGCCGCACCCGGCTGGTCACCCCGGCGATCCCGGTCAGCCAGGGGATCGCCGCGTGCCACGGCCGGTCGCGGTACCGTCGCCAGGAAAGGTGGTCGTACGTCCACAGGTGGTCGTAGCCGATCGCCTCCAGATGCCTCGCCCGTTCGACCGTCTGTGGCCATGGGTCGGCCGGGAGCAGCAGGACACCGATTCGCACCGGGTGATCGTATGCGCCCGTTCCCGACGGCGGTCAGCGCTCGTGGGTGACGGTGCGGCCGGAGCGCCACGCGCCACCGGCCTCGTACCGCTGCTCGACGTGGACGTGTCCGGCGTCGACGCGGATGACGTTCCACGAGCGCGGCGCGCCGCGCAGCCGCCGGCTCGTCGCCGTGCCGGCCACCACCTCGACCGGTCCGTGACCGGTGGCCGGGTCGAGCAGCCGGTGGCTGGCCGGCACGTGGGTGTGACCGGCGAGCACGAGGTCGACGTGCGCGGCGGCGAGGGCACGCAGCAGTTGCGCCCGGCCCACGATCCGGGCCGGGCCGCCGGCCGACGGCGGGTGGTGCAGCGCCAGCAGCCGGATCGCGCCCGCCGGCGCGGCGCCGAGGTAGGCGGCGACCAGGGCCGACTGGCGGCGGGTCACCCGGCCGCCCTTCCAGCGCCAGCGTGGCATCGACTGCAGTCCGAGCGCCCGGACGTGCGGCAGGTCGAGCCGTGGATCGAGGTCCGCGTCGATCCAGGCCCGGTAGCCGGCGTACGGTGCGAGCAGTCGGCCGGGCCTGAGCAACGGGACGTCATGGTTGCCGGTCACCACGAGGCGGGGCGCCGGAAGGCGGTCGAGCAGGGCGCGGGCCTGCGCGAACTGGCGGTCGCGGGCGCGCATCGTGCAGTCGCCGGTGACCACCACCAGCCCCGGCGCGACCGCCGCCACGTCGTCGACGAGCGCGTCGGCCGCAGCCGGTGCGTGCGCGCCGAAGTGCAGGTCGGACACGTGCGCGATGACGAACGGCGCATCCGCCGGGCCGACGCTCACGGCCGGGCCCGGCCGGTCGGGAACGCGAGGCGGTACAGCCGGTGCCACGAGACCGGATGCCACGGCCGGCGGCCCGGCCCGGTTCGCGGTACCCAGACCCGCAGCGCCCCGGGCTGGATCCGGCACCGCACCGGCGTGGCCACCCGGGCCGGCTCCCCGTCGATGCCGACCGGCACCGACGGCGCGTCCGCGTCGACGACGACCTCGCCGGCCGTGACCCGGGTGATCGCCCGCGACCGGCCGCCCCGCACGAGCCGGGCCGCGTCGGCGGCGCTGTCGACGTTGACCGCGAGCACACCGAGCACACCGCCGTCGAGCCGCTCGCGCCGGCCCAGCCCGGCGACGTCGCCGACCGCGTACGGGTTGTTGCTCACCAGGACGGCCTGCGACCCGGCCACGAGCGTCGGCCCGGCGCGCAGGCGCAGGCGTGCGTGCTGGGCGGTCAGCAGGTCCGGCAGCAGGTCCAGGGCCGTGGCCGTCTTGTCCGCGCGGTACGCCGGACTCTGCACCACCCCGGCGTAGGCGCCGAACGAGGCGTTGTTGACGAACATCCGGTCCCCGGCCCAGCCGACGTCCACCCGGACCTCGACGCCGTCGGCGAGCGCGTCCAGGCACCTCGCCGGGTCGGTGCGGTCGAGCCCGAGGTCCTTGGCGAAGTGGTTGCGGGTGCCGGCGGCGACCACCAGGAACGGCAGCCCGCTCTCCACCGCGACCTCGGCCACGCGCGCCTGCGTACCGTCACCGCCGGCCACGCCGAGCAGATCCGCGCCGGCCCGGACGGCCTGCCGGGCCAGCGCGGCGACGTCAGCCGTGCCCGGCCCGTCCAGCAGCACCACCTCGGCACCGAGCGCGCGGGCCCGGCGCACCAGGTCGAACCGCTCCACCTTCCCACCGCCGGAGCGAGGGTTCATGATGACGAACGGCCGGCGCCGTGGCGGGAGGTCAGCGGTCACCCGCTCAGCCGTACCCGTGCGGCCCAGCGCGGCCGAGCCCACCGCCAGTGCCACGGCCCACAGCGCGCCGCAGGCCAGCACCAGCCACAGCAGCCCGGCCCGGGCGTACAGCGCCACCACCGTCACCGGCGCCGCGATCGTGAGCGCCGCGGCGACCAGCCGCCGGATCCCGCGGTACACGAGCAGCCACCAGAGGCCGGCGAGACCGGCCACGACACCGGCGGCGCCCAGGGCGAGCAGTCCGACACTGCGGATCCCGGCGACGCCCACGAGCAGCCCGGCCGCGGCCACGGCCGCCGCGAGCGCCGCCCGGGCGAGCCACCGCGAGGCACCGTCGCCGTCCGGTGAACCGCGCCCCGACCCCACGCCGCTCACGCTGCTCCCGGCCGGGCGGGGCGCCCTCATCCAGCCCGGGTGAGGCCGGCGGGACGACGCTCACCCCGTTCGGGCGAGGCGGCGCGGCGACGGAGTGATGAACGTTGCAATTGGGGAGACAGGCGTCGAGGAGGACAGATGTCGTCGTACTCGCTGTGGGACGTGCTGCTGACCATGCTCTGGTACTTCGTGTGGTTCCTCTGGATCTTCCTCGTCATCACGGTGCTCGTCGACGTCTTCCGCAGTCGTGACCTCAGTGGCTGGGCGAAAGCGGGCTGGACGCTGCTCACGATCGTGCTGCCGTTCGTGGGCGTGCTCGTCTACCTGATCGCCCGCGGCGACCGGATGTTCGTCCGCAAGGCCGGCGAGGTGCAGGCGCGCGAGGAGCAGTTCCGTGCCTTCGTCAGGGACGCAAGCGGCGGGGGAACCGCCGCGGAGCTGACCAGACTCGCCGAGCTCCACGACCACGGCGTCATCACCGACGCCGAGTTCGAACGGGGCAAGACCAAGATCCTCAGCTAGCCGGGAGGCGGCAGTGGATGCATACCCGGCCATCGAGCGTCACGGCCTCATCGGCGACCTGCAGACCGCGGCCCTGGTGACCGACGACGGCACCATCGACTGGTTCTGTGCACCGCGCTTCGACGCTCCGAGCATCTTCGCCGCGCTGCTCGACCGCCGCAACGGCGGCTGCTTCCAGCTCGTCCCCGACGGTGTGCAGTTCGTCAGCAAGCAGCTCTACCTCCCCGGTACCCCCATTCTGATCACGAGGTTCCTCAGCGCCGACGGCGTGGGCGAGCTGATCGACTTCATGCCGGTCGCCGGCGACACCGCCACCGACGTCCACCGCATCGTCCGGATGGTGCGGATGGTCCGCGGCCGGTTGCGCTTCCGGGGCGAGTGCCGGCCACGGTTCAACTACGCGCGCGACGAGCACGAGAGCGAGATGACCCCGGACGGCGCCGCGTTCCGGACTCCGCACTGCGCGGTGAACGTCAACGCCGTGCGCCGCCACGGAGGACTCGTCCGGCCGGAGGACGTCCGGCGCGACGGCAACGACATCCACTTCACGGTCACGCTGTCCGCCGGCGACGTCGGCGGCATGCTCCTGGAGACCCAGCCGGAAGGGCCGCCCCGGGCGGTCTCCGCCGACGAGGTCCTCCACCTGTTCCAGCAGACCCGGGACTTCTGGCGCGGCTGGATCGGCCGCTCCCGGTACCAGGGACGGTGGCGCGAGATGGTGGAGCGCGCCGCGATGACGCTCAAGCTCATGACGTACGCGCCGACCGGCGCGCTGGTCGCGGCCCCCACCGCCGGGCTTCCCGAGCAGGTCGGTGGCGAGCGGAACTGGGACTACCGCTACACCTGGATCCGCGACGCCTCGTTCTCCGTGTACGCGCTGCTCGGCCTCGGCTTCACCGCCGAGGCACAGGCGTTCCTGCAGTGGCTCAACGACCGGGTGCGGTTCGCGAGCGAACACTCCTCCCCCTTGCAGATCATGTACCGCGTCGACGGCTCACCCGACCTCGACGAGGAGATCCTCGACCACCTCGAGGGGTACCGGCAGTCCGCCCCGGTGCGGATCGGCAACGGCGCCGCGACCCAGTTCCAGCTCGACATCTACGGCGAGGCGCTGGACTCGCTGCGGCTCGCCGACGCGCACGAACTGCCGATCTCGCACGCGGCCTGGGAGCACGTCGCGCACGTGGTCGACTGGCTCTGCGAACACTGGGACGAGCCCGACGACGGCATCTGGGAGACCCGCGGCGGCCGGCAGGACTTCACCTACGGGCGGGTCATGTCCTGGGTCGCCTTCGACCGGGCGATCCAGCTGGCCCGGCGCCGGGGCCGGCCGGGCGACGTCGACCGCTGGACCGGCATGCGCGACAGGATCTACCGGCAGGTCATGCAGCGCGCCTTCCACCCGAAGCGTGAGGCGTTCGTCCAGCACTACGACACCGACGTGCTGGACGCCTCGCTGCTGTACATGCCCCTGGTCGGCTTCATCTCGCCCACCGACCCGATGTGGGACACGACGCTGCGCGCCATGGACGAGGAGCTCGTGGCCGACAGCCTGCTGTACCGGTACGACCCGGCCGCGTCCCCGGACGGACTGCGCGGAGCCGAGGGCACCTTCACGATGTGCACCTTCTGGTACGTCGACGCGCTCGCCCGTGCGGGACGCCTCGGGGAAGCCCGGCTGACGTTCGAGAAGATGCTGACCTACAGCAACCACCTGGGCCTGTACGCCGAGGAGATCGCGCCGACCGGCGAGCAGATCGGCAACTACCCGCAGGCGTTCAGCCACCTCGCGCTCATCAGCGCCGCGATGAACCTCGACTACCAGCTGGACCACGGCTCGGGCTGGGTCGAGCCGGTCCTGCGCCACGGCGTGGCGACGTCCTCCCGCTGACCGGCTACCGCCGTCTGGGAAGTCGCTCCGCGAGGGTCTCGCGCAGGTCGTCGGGCAGCCCGTCGATCTCGACCAGGCCGGGCAGCAGCTCCGGCTCGGTCATGTACGCCCGGAACGCCTGCGCGATCGTGACGCCGTGCGCCGGGCGGTCCTCCACGGTCACCGGGTCGCCGGCCCACACCTCGCCGGGCTCCAGCACGCGCAGGTACGCGCCCGGGCGGTTCGACCGGGTGAAGGTCTTCACCCAGCGCGGCTCGCCCATCTTGTGCTGGAACGTGGCGCATGGGATGCGGCCGAACGTCGGCTGGAGGACCAGCGTCGGACCGATGCGCCACCGCTCGCCGATGACCGCGCCGTTGACGTCGACCTCCTCGGTCGTCAGGTTCTCGCCGAAGAGGCCGTTGGCCAGCCGCCGGCTCAGCCGCGCCTGCCACCAGTCGTAGTCCTCCCGCGCGTACGCGTAGACGGCCTGGTCATCACCGCCGTGGTGCTCGATGTCGAAGATCTGGTCGCCGACCAGTCCGCTGTGCAGCCCGGTCGTCTTCGGCCCCGGCGCGCGCACGGTGACCAGGTGGTCGACCGGCCGCTTGTTGATGCCCGTGATGCCGACGCCCTTGGCCGGGTTGGGCTCCGGTACCGCCAGGTTGACCGAGACGATCCTGCTCACGCCCGACAACCTAGCCGTCCCGGCCATCGTGCGCCGTCCATTTTCAGGCGTCCCGGCACCGGTCCCGGACCTCGGGGAGCCGCTGGAAGCCGGCCGACGTGTACGTGGCGACGGCGCCCGCATTCGAGCTCGGGGTGCAGACGAGCGCGCTCGACGAGCCGAGCTCCCGCAGCGCGGCCGCCGCGGCGACCGTGATCGCCCTGCCGTGGCCGCGGCCGCGATGGTCCCGGTGCACGCCCATCGGTTCGAGCAGCCCGGGCCTGCCCGGACCGGCGGACCACACGGTCACCGCCGCCACCGCGTTGCCCTCGTCGTCGTACGCGACCAGGCACCGGGCGTCGGCGTACGGCAGTCCGCCCGCCATCGCGTGCCAGCGCTCGTCCGTGAACGTCGACCGGTCGAACGACGCCCGCTGGACGGCGGCCCGCACGTGCGCCCGCTCCGGCCCGACCACCTCGATCCGCCCACCCGGGTCCTGCACCGGCGCCGTGAGGTCGCGGCGCAGCGGCGTCCACGGCTCGTCGGCGTTCCAGCCGTCCTCGGACAGCACCTCCTGGACCAGCGCGCCCGTCGGCGCCTCGACGGACACCCGCCCGCCGGTCGGAATGCCGGCGGCATCCGCAACAAGCTGCCGCGCCAGCTCCTCGTCCCGCCGGGCGTCCGGCGCGATGGTCAGCCGCAGCAGCGCAGGACCGTCGAGCAGGCCGACAGCGAGCGTCTGCCCGGCCCGGCTCCAGGTCCGCACCGCCGCCGCCGTCGCCTCGGCACCGAACCGCCAGAACCAGCCCAGGTCCCCCGGATGCAGCTGCATCGGCACCCCCTCGGACTGCCACTCGCGCAGCACGCCCACAACCCCGCGCAGCTCGTCGACTCCCGGCCCGGCCAGCTCAATCGCCACGCCCCGATCACACACCACCACGCCGACAATCCGCACCCGGGTTACGACCGGAGCGACGTTGTCAGGTCCTTGCAACGATCGTCGATTTCTTGCATGTGCGTGATGGTCGCGGATTTGGCAGACTGCTGCGTCGCCTGCCCGTCGAAGAATTGAGGTGCTGACGATGCTTGACGATCAGGTCCAGCCCAACGAGACCACCGTGCCGTTGCTGCCCTGTGTGGCACCGGAGGAAACCCTGGCCTTCTGGCGCGCCCTGGGCTTCGCCGTGACCTACGAACAGACGAAGCCCTACCTGTACCTGGCGTTCCGGTGGCGCGGATTCGACCTGCACTACGGGCGCGCGTCCAGCACCGTGGACCCGGCGCTGGAGAATACCGGCGGATGCCTGGTCATGGTCGATACGGTCGCGCCGTACCACGCGGCCTTCGCTGCGGCGATGCGCCGCACCTACGGGAAGGTGCTGGCGAAAGGGCTCCCTCGGATGACGCGCTACCGGCCCGGTGCGTCACGGTTCACCGTCATGGACCCGTCGGGCAACTCGATCATCTTCATTCAGCGCGACGAGCCGGCGGAGTTGGAGTACGGCGGCTCCAAGCAGCTGCGGGGGCTTGCCCGGGTGCTGGACAACGTGCGGATCCTGCGTGAGTTCAAGAACGACGACCGGGCCGCCTTCCGGGCCCTGAACTCGGGACTGCGCCGCCACGGCGACACCGCGCCGGCCGTGGAGCAGGCAGTGGCACTGGCCGTGCTCATCGAGCTGTCGGCGGCGCTCGGGGAGTCCGAGCGGGTCCCGGAGTGGGGCGCCAGGCTTCGGCATCTCAGCCTGACCACGGAGGAGCGTCGCCGGGTCGAGTCCGCCGTCGCCGACCCCACGCTCCTGGAGCGGTGGATGCCCACCACCCCCTGACACACCGGCCACTGCGCGACGCCGACAACGAGGACCCGGGTGTTCACACACTCGGCGACGGCCGTACATGTGCTCGGTCGCGCGCTCGGTCTGCGGTCTGGTTCGACCACGACGGTGTTCGAATAGGCGGGATGGGCGCCGATGCGAAATGGCGCCGACAGGCGTCTGGTGCGAGGCGACTTGGGGCAAGCGGTTCAGCGGCTCAAGCAGGAGCCAGGCGTGGGCCTGTGGGTGGGGGGGCGTGACGCTCCCTCTGGCGTTGGCTGATCTGGGACTGATCGACGAGTACGAGTTCCTTGTACAGCCGGTCCTTGCCGGACACGGGCCGACGTTGCTCGCCGGTCTGCGCGAGCGCATCCAGCTCGAGCTCGTGGATCGACATGAGTTCCGGTCGGGGGCGGTCGCCCTGCGATACCGGCCCACGCGAGTAACGGCTTGACGTGATGTGTCTCTGGATCGAAACCCCCGTCCTCGCCGACGGCAGCACCCGGGTCCCGAGTCACGCCGAACAGCGGGAGGCGCCGAAATGGATGGCCCGGTCACCGTCGCGATGCGCAACGGTCAGCGGGACGTGAAGGCGGCGACGGCGGCCGCGTGGTCGGGCGTCACGCCCAGGGCCGCCTGCTCGGCCGCCTCGGCGCGCAGTGTGTCGGGCAGGGAGCGCCCGGCGGACGCCGCCAGCAGGCGCTTCGACGCCGCGAGGGCCTGGGCCGGGCCGCCGGCGAGGCGGGCGGCCAGCGCAAGGGCGCGGGGCTCGACCTCCTCGGGCGCGACGACGTCGCCGGCGAAGCCCCAGGCGAGCGCCTGCTCGACCGTGAACGGCTCGGCCAGCAGTACCAGGGCCGACGCCCGCGCGTGGCCGACCGCCCGGGCCAGCGTCGCCGACAGGCCCGAGTCGCAGGTCAGGCCGACCTTCGTGAACGCGGTCGCCAGGGTCGCCGTCGCCGACCACACCTGCAGGTCGCAGGCGAGCGCGAAGCCCAGGCCGGCGCCGGCGCAGGTGCCGTTCACGGCGGCGATCACCGGCTTGGGCATCGTCGCCAGCAGCAGCGTGATCGGATTGTAGTGCCGCTCGACCGTCTCGGCCGCCGCGGCCGGGTCGGCCCGCAGCGCGGCGTCCAGCTCGCGCAGGTCCTGGCCGCGGCTGAAGACGGTGCCGGTACCGGTGAGGACCACGGCCCGTACCGCGTCGTCGGCGGCGGCCGCGCGCAGCGCCGCGAGCAGCCGCTCCTTCTCGGCGAGGGTGAGCGTCGGACCCATACGCACGACGGCGACGGCGCTCACGACAGCCGCTCGTAGACGACCAGCGGGTTGCCGGCCGGGTCGGTGACCAGGGCCCGCCGCTCGTGCGGGCAGGTCACCGGCTCGGACGCGGCCGTGCCGGCCGCGGCAAGGCGCGCGAGGCAGGCGTCGAGGTCGTCGACCTGGATGCTGAGCACGGTCCGGCCGGCGACGGGCTGCTCGGAGGCGTCGGCCAGGCCGAGCGTCACCGCGCCGTCGGTGACGGCGGCGTAGCGGTCGCCGTCGCGGAACCGGGTCGTGAGCCCGAGCGCGCCGTAGAAGGCGAGCTGCGCGTCGAGATCGTCGGCGGGGACGATGATGTGACCGATCTTCATGGGCGAAACCTCGGCATGACCTCGCGGGCGAACCGCTCGACGATCTCGACGGACCGTTCGATCGGCAGCCCGAGCCACTGGGCACGGAAGACGAAATGGTTGAAGCCGGCGTCGGCGAAGTCGCGGACCTTCGCGGCGATGTCGTCGGGCGATCCGAAGAACAGCGCCTTGTGCTTGATGCCCTCCCACTGCGTGGCGAAGTAGTCCATGCCGTACTGGACGTACTCGTCGTAGGAGCGGCGGACCTCGGTACCGGCGATGGCGAAGGCCTCGTCGGACGAGTCGGCGACGCACAGGTCGCGGTGGATCGGGAACTCGGCGCCGTCCTCGGTGAAGCCGGCCTCGAGGCGCGCGGCCCGGTAGTCGGCGAGGTTGCCGACGGCCCAGTTCCGGCGCACGTTCGACGGGGCCAGCCAGGGCAGGCCCTGCCGGGCGATGCGGGCGATGCCGATCGGGCCGTTGGCGCCGACCCACACCGGCGGGTGCGGCCGCTGCACCGGCAGCACGCTGCAGCGCACCTCGTCGAGCTGGAAGTGCTGGCCCTTGTGGGTGACCGTCTCGCCGGTCCACAGCCGTTGCATGACCTCGAGGGCCTCGTTCATCCGGGACACCCGCGTGCGCCGTTCGAGGCCGAACGACGCGAACTCGATCTCGCGGTACCCCGAGCCGATGCCGAGCACGAACCGCCCACCCGACATCTGGTCGATGGTGGCGATCTCCTCGGCCCAGTGCACCGGATGGCCCAGCGGCAGGATGAGGATGCCGGTGCCGAGCTGCATCGTCCCCGAGTGGTCGATGAGCCGGCTCAGCAGCGGCAGCGGCTGCGGCGTGGACAGCGACGACAGGTAGTGGTGGATGCCGAAGACGGAGTCGTACCCCAGGTCCCGGATGTGCTGCACGTACTCGACGGTCTCGGCGGTGCGCCGGTGCAGGTCGTCGCCCGGCGCGTACTGGTGGTCGAGCAGGATGCCGAACTTCACGCGACCTACTCCTCGCGCGACCGGGTGTCGCTGAGCCGGAAGTACGGCGCGACGAGCCGGTCACGGTCGGCGAGGGCCTGCCGGATGCCCTTCTCGCGGCGCTCCTTGAGGAAGTTCCAGTCCCCCTCCTCGAAGCTGACGTTGGTCGCCCAGCCGTGGCCGACCCAGCCGGTCATCGCGCCCAGGCCCTTGCCGCGGGCCTCCATGACGACCTGCATCATCGACTTGCCCATCATGAGCGAGTCGAGCGGCATGACGGCGATCGCGTCGGCGTAGTCGTCGACCCAGCGCTGCAGTTCCTCGTGCGGCACGACCTTGGTGACGAGGCCCTTGCGCTCGCCCTCCTCGGCGCCGATGGCCCGCATGGTGAGCATGACGTCCTTCATCGTGGTCAGGCCGACCTTCTCGATCCAGTGGTACATGTCCTGCGGCGCCGGGCCGAGGTAGCGGAACGCCGGGTGGGTGAAGCGGGCGTCCGGCGCGGCGATGACGATGTCGGCCGAGAGCGCGATCTGGAAGTGACCGCCGTAGCAGTACCCCTGAACCTGGCAGATGGTCGCCTTGAGCGACTCGATGATCGGGCGGGTGAAGCCGGAGCTGAGCACGTTGCGGTCGGGCAGGATCCGCTGCCGCTGGGCCGGGCGGCGCCGCGACGCCTTGTCGGTGCCGGCCTTGTAGCCGATGTAGTGGCCCAGTTCGGCGGCGTCGGCGCCGGTACCGAAGTGCTCGCCCTCGCCCTTGAACACGATGACCTTGACCCGGTCGTCGGTCTCGGCCTCCCGCACGAGGTCGCCGACCCGCTCGAAGGCGGCGACCGGGATGGCGTTGAGCCGCTCGGGCCGGTCGAACGTGATCGTGGCGACGTGGCGCTCCGCGTCGACGTCGTAGCGGACGTACTTGGCGAGGACCTCCGGGTCCACCTCCATGTTCTCGACGTCCCACTGGTTTTCGAGCAGCTCGGCTTCGGTCTTCTTCACAACGGGTCCTTAGGGTGTGCGAAAGGCGGGGAACACTTCGGTGGCGAACAGCCGCAGCGAGGCGCGGACCTTCTCGGTCGGCATGCCCAGCCAGCCGGGGCGGAAGATGAGGTGGTCGAAGCCCAGCTCGCGCAGGGCCGCGATGCGCTCGATGAGGAAGTCGGGCGAGCCGAGCAGCAGGGTGTTGCGGACCAGCTCGTCGAAGCGGTCCCGCTGCCAGCGCAGCGCCGGGTACTCGGCGTAGGTGGAGTACTCGACGCGGGCGTGCGGCAGGGCCTCCTCGACGGCCCGTTCGGTCGTCGGCGCGCAGTAGAGCTCGACGCCGACGGGCCGGCTCACCGTCGCCGGGTCCCGGCCGTACTCGTCCAGGGCCGCGTTGTAGACGGCGAGGTGCTCGGGCAGGAACCGCTTGCTCGGCGAGTTGCCGGGCGCGTACCAGGCGTCGCCGAGCCGGGCGGCGCGGCGCACCGCCTTCTTGCCGCCGGCGCCGACCCAGATCGGCGGTCCGCCCGGGGTCAGCGGCCGCACCCCGATCGTGGCGTCCGTGAGCGGGTAGAACTCGCCGTCGCTGGTGACCGGCTCGCCGCTCCAGAGGGCGCGGATGAGCCGCAGGCTCTCGTCGAGGCGGCGGAAGCGGGTGTCCGGGTCGATGCCGAACGCGGCGAACTCGTTCTCCCGGTAGCCGGCGCCGACGCCGAGCACGACCCGGCCGCCGGAGAGGTGGTCGAGGGTGGCGAACTCCTCGGCGACGTGCACCGGGTGGAACATCGGCAGCAGCAGGATGCCGGTGCCGATGAGCATGTTCCCGGAGCGCGGGATGAGGCTGGCCGTCATCGAGATCGGCTGCGGGGTGGCCAGGTTCGACTGGAAGTGGTTGATCGTCCACACCGAGTCGTAGCCCAGCTCCGCGGCCAGCTCGACGGTGCCGAACAGCTCGCTGAGGTGCTTGCCGAGGTCGTCGCCGTGGGGGTACTGGTGCGACGCCATGATGCCGAACTTCACCGCTCACCTCCGGGAGAACCGTCGCCGACGCGGCTGAGCTTGCCGGTCGCGCTGCGCTCCAGCGCGGGCACGAACTCGATGCGCCGCGGGGTCTTGAAGTGCGCGAGCCGGTCGCGGGCGAAGGCCACGAGCGCCTCGGCGAGGTCGGCGTCGGTCACGGTACCGTCGGGCTCGCGCACGACGAGGGCGACCGGGATCTCGCCGAGCCGGTCGTCGGGCCGGCCCAGGACGCGCACGTCGTGCACGAGCGGGTGCTCGCGCAGCTCGTCCTCGATCTCCTCGGGCCAGACCTGGAAGCCGCCGCACTTGATCATGTCGCGCTTGCGGCCGACGAGGAACAGCACGCCGTCCTCGTCGACGTAGCCGATGTCGCCGGTGTGCACCCAGCCGTCGCGGACCAGCTCGCGGGACGCCTCGGCGTCGTCGACGTAGCCGCGGGTGAGCTCCGAGCGCACGACCACCTCCCCCTCCGCGCCGGTCGGCAGGGCGGTGCCGGCGTCGTCGCGGATCTCCAGCTCCACGCCGGGGTACACCCGGCCGGCCGAGCCCGGCTTCCACAGGCCGGCCTTCATGTCGCGGCCGTTCCAGCCGGCGATGTGCCCGGCCTCGGTCGAGCCGTAGTTGACCAGGATCGGCACCCGGTACCGCTCCTCGAACGCGCGGCGCACCGGCCACGCGATGGCCTGCCCGGCCACGAGCACCGACTTGACGCCCTCGAACGGCAGGTCCCGCTCGGCGTGCACGATGTCGAACACCATGGTGGGCAGGAAGAAGAAGTTGTCGAAGCGGAACCGCGCCATCAGCTCGGCGAGCCGGTCGACCCCGAAGCGCTCCCAGACGACCGCGGCGCGCCCGACGTAGCACGCGAACAGCAGCGAGTGCTGCCCGCCGCTGTGGAAGAGCGGGAGGGCGATGAGGTTCGGGCTGGCGTCCGCGGCGGCCGTGGATTCAGCGTCGGTACCGGTGGAGACGCGCGCCAGCCGGGCGAGCGACCCGCGGGTGCCGCCGTGGGTAACGCTGACCGCCTTGGGCCGGCCGGTCGTGCCGCCGGTGAACAGGATGCACGCCTCGGCGTCCGGCTCGACGTCCACGGCCGCGACCAGCTGCTCCCGCCGCCAGTCCAGGGCGGCGACGCCGGGCAGTGCGGCCTGAGCGGGCCCGAACGCGCGGACCGGCACGGCGGAGTGCGACCTGAGCTCGGCGACGACGCCGGGGCGGCGCTCGTCGACGAGCAGCAGCTGCGGATCGGTCTTGGCGACCGACTCGGCAAGCTCGGCGGCGTTGTAGAGGCTGCTGATCGTCACCGGGACGGCGCCGATCTTCCAGGCGCCGAAGAGGAAGAAGGCGATCTCCGGGCCGTTGGTCAGGTAGCAGGCGACCCGGTCGCCGGGGCCGATGCCCTCGGCCCGCAGCGCGGCGGCGACCCCGCCGGCGAGCAGGTCCACCTCGGCGAACGTCCACGAGCGGCCGTCCTCGCCGTACAGGCCGACGGCGTCGCCGCGGTCGTCGCGGCGCCCTTCCAGGATCCCGGCGAGGTTGGTCATCGGGTTCGTCATCGGGTTCGTCATCGGGTTCGTCATCGGGTTCGTCATGGCGTCGCCACCCGCGGGATGACCTCTTCGCCGAAGCGGGCGAGCTGCTCCATGGCCTCCTCCTGGGACGCGCCGACGAACTGGTGGCGCAGCGACACCTCGGTGATGCCGAGCTCGGCCTCCCAGCGGCGCAGCTTCGCGACGATCTCGTCGGCCGAGCCGACCAGGCAGTCCTCGGCGAGATAGCGGTCGAGGTCGAGGGACTGCGCGTCGTCCCACGACTTGTAGCCGGCGTACTGGCGCTGCAGGTGCGGGCGGACCCCGGCGACGGCGGTGTCGTAGCTGTCGGCGATGAACGCTTCGCGGCTCATCGGGTACTCCCGCTGCGGGGAGAACCCACGCTCCGCCAGCTCGGCGCGGTAGAGGCCGAGGAGGTGGGCCAGCTCCTCGTCGTTGCCCTTCGGGCCGATGAGCCAGGGCGCGTCGAGGCGGGCGGCGCGGCGCACGGCGGGCTCGGCGAACGCGCCGATCCAGATGGGCGGGCCGCCCGGCTGGACGGGGCGCAGCGCGACGGAGGCGCCGGGGACCTCGCCCCAGCTGCCGGCGGCGTCGACGGTCTCGCCGTTCCACAGCGCGCGCAGCAGCGGCACGTACTCGCGCAGGCGGCGCAGCCGGTCGTCCCACGCGACGCCGAACGCGGCGGTCTCCCGCTTGCGGTAGCCGGCGCCGAGGCCGACGGTGAGCCGGCCGCGGGACAGCACGTCGAGGGAGACCAGCTCCTCGGCCAGGGCGATCGGGTTGAGCAGCGGCGCGAGCAGCACGGCGAAGCCGATGCGCACGCGGCTGGTGGCGTGGGCGAGGTAGCCGGCGAGCGGGACCGGCTGTACGAACGCGGACCGGGCCAGGTAGTGGTGGCCGAGGTAGACGGCGTGGAACCCGGCCGCCTCGGCCGCGGCCGCCTGGGTCACCACGTCGTCGATGCCGTCGGCGGCGGGTGCCGACGGGTCGAACTGGGCGCTCAGGAAGCAGCTGATCTTCACCCGGCGACCGCCTCGGCCGGGTTCTTGACGGCGGCCTGCTCCTGGGCCCGGAAGTACGGGATCACCTTGTCGGCGAACTCCTCCATCGACTTGAGCGCCGCCTTGCGGTCGAGGGTGGGGATGCGCAGCCAGCCGATGTAGTGGTTGATGCCGAGCTGGTCGCGCAGCATCTCGATGGTCTCGATGACCCGCTGCGCGGAGCCGAAGTTCCCACCGTGCGTGAGGGTCTGCTCCAGCGTCAGCAGCTCGATGTTCTTGGCCACCGCCGCGTAGTAGGCGCGCTCCTTCTCGATGGCCTCCTCCGAGCCGGGGATCACCTTCCCCACCGACTTGTAGTAGTTCATCGCCGCGTGGGCCGCGTCGCGCAGGCCGTCCTCGCCGTCGCCGACCCAGACCTGCTGCATGAACGGTACGTCGTAGCCGGCGATGTCGAAGCCGTTCTCGGCCATGCTCTGCCGGTACAGGTCGAAGTTCTTCTGCATGATGCCCAGCGGCGTGAAGTTCGGCGAGGTGATGATCGACTCGCCGACGGCGCCGCGCTCGCGGAAGCTGTCCGGCGAGACCGTGCCCTGCAGGATCGGCGGTCCGCCGGGGGTGAACGGCCGCGGGTACGTGGTGATGTTGTCGTAGTTGAAGTACCGGCCGTGGTACGAGAAATTCTCCTGGGACAGCGCCAGCCGCAGGATCTCCAGCGTCTCCTGGTAGCGCTCCTTGGACTCGTCCAGGGGGATGCCGAAGCCGGCGAACTCCGAGGGCTGGTAGCCGCGGCCGACGCCGATCGAGACCCGGCCGCCGCTGAGCACGTCGAGCGCGGCGATGTCCTCGGCCAGGCGCAGCGGGTCGTGCAGGGGCAGGACGAGCACGGCGGTGCCGATGGTGATCCGGCTGGTGCGCTCGGCCACGGCCATGCCGAAGTGCACGGGGCTGCCGAGGATGCCGTACTTCGAGAAGTGGTGCTCGGCCAGCCAGACCGAGTCGAACCCGAGCTCGTCGGCCATCTCGATCTCGTCGAGGGTGTCGCGGAGCACCTGGTGGTCCGATGTGCCCTCGCTCACCGGAAACAGGTTCATGATGCCGAACTTCACGGTCTCTCCTGGAGTATTCCGACCAGCCGGTATGTTACTGGTCTGACGAACGGCCTGCAAGGGTGCCGCAGGCCAGGGCCTTTGTTCGTAGGCCACGACGTGCGGCCCGCCCGGCGCGGCGGCGCGGTGGCACCGCCGCCTCCCTCGTTTCTGATGCATCACTCGTGATGCATCACTCGTGATGCATCAGTCTTGATACATCGCGGCTGATGCATCACGCCCGATGGATCGTTCTTGCTACATCACGCCCGACGCATCGCACCCGATGCATCACGGCCGATGCATCACGGCCGATGCATCACGGCCGATGCATCGCACCCGACGCATCGCACCCGACGCATCACGGCCGATGCATCGTTCTTGATGCATCGCTCTTGATGCATCAGGGCTGGCGCATCGCGGCCGATGCATCTCGGCCGATGCATCGCTCTTGATGCATCAGAAATGATGCATCAACAGTGGTGCGTCACGGCGCGGCCTCCGGTCGGGCGGCGATGCGCAGGGCGCCGGTGCGGCGGCGGTGCCAGGAGCCGGCGCCCAGGACGGCGTCGAGGACCAGGGCGCGGCGGAGGTACAGATGCGGATCCGCCTCCATCGTGATGCCCATGCCACCGTGGACCTGGATGCAGCGCTCCGCGGCGAAGACCGCCGCCCGGCCCGCCGCCGCCTTCGCGGCGTGGACCTGAATCGCGGCGTCGGGGCGCGCGTTGTCGACGGCCCACGCCGCGTAGAGCGTCAGGTCCCACGCGGCCTTCCGGGCGGTGGCGGCCTCGGCGAGCTGGAACGCAACCCCCTGGAACGAGCCGATGACCCGCCCGAACTGCTTGCGCGTGCGGGCCTGCTCCGCGGCCAGCTCGATCGCGCCCTGCGCGACCCCGCACAGCTCGGCCGCGACCACGAGCGTGGCCCGGTCCACGGCGGCCGGCACCCCGGCGGCGGCGCCGATGGCGGTGGCGGCCACCGTGAGGTCCGACAGCGGCACGGACGGGTCGAGGGACTGCCGCGCGGTGACGGTGACGTCGGCCGGGCCGACGATCCGGACCCGCCCGGCGCCCTCGTCGTCGCCCCCGCCGAGCACGGCGAAGCCGTCGGCCGGCGCCGCGTAGCGGACCAGCGTCCAGGACGACGGGCCGGCGTCCACGGCCGGGGTGAGCACGCGGGTGCCCTCCAGGACGTCCGCCGGAAGCTCAGCACCGGCGCCGCAGAGCAGCTGCACGGCCGCGGCGTGGGCCGGGTAGCGGCTCGGGACCAGGTGCTCCCCCAGCGCCTCGACGGCGACGAGGAGGTCGACGAGGCCGGAGCCGATGCCGCCGGCCGGCGTGGGTACCCCGAGCAGCCCGAAGTCCCGCAGCAGCGGGCCGTCGCAGGCCGGGGCGGTCCACGGCGCCGACAGGGCGGACCGGGCGGTCACGCCCTCGCCCTCGGCGATGGCGTGGACGGTCTTGCCGATCTCCAGCTGTTCCTGGGTGAACGTCGCTCGCATGCGCGCCTTCCCTAGCGCGAGCGGGGCAGGCCGAGCACCCGCTCCGCGAGGATGGACTTCTGGACTTCCTCGGTGCCGCCCTCGATGGTGTGGGCCCGCGCCCGCAGGTAGCGGCGCATCCGGGCGGCCGCGCCGTCGCCGTCGAGGAGCACCCCGCCGGCCTCGTCGAGCTGCACGGCGAGCCGGTTGGCGTTCTGTACCACGCCGGCCCACAGGCTCTTCAGGGCCGAGGTCTCCGGGCCGGGCACACCGCCGGCCTGGGCCTCGCCGAGCATCCGCATCGAGCCGATGCGCACCGCCTCGGCGTCGCACTGCAGCGCGCCGACCGCGTCGGCGAAGGCGTCGTCGCCGGCCAGCCCGCGGGCGATGCCGACGTCGACGACCCGGTCGACCGCCTGGCGGGCCCACACCCACAGGTTGAGCGCCATGCTGCCGCGCTCGAACGCGAGGGTCGTCAGGGCGACCTTCCAGCCGTTGCCGACGCCGCCGAGCACGTCCTCGTCGGGGACGAACACGTCATCGAGGAACATCTCGTTGAACTCGGTGTCGCCGTTGATCATCACCAGCGAGCGGACGGTGAACCGGTCCATGGGCGCCAGGAGGTACGTGATGCCCTGGTGCTTGGGCGCGTCCGGGTCGGTACGGGCCAGCAGCAGGCACTGCGAGGCGTTGTGCGCGTTGGAGGTCCAGATCTTCGAGCCGTTGACCAGCCAGCCGCCGTCGACCCTGGTCGCGGCGGTGCGCAGGCTGGCCAGGTCGGAGCCGGAGCCGGGCTCGCTGAAGCCCTGGCACCAGTAGGTGTCGCCACGCAGGATGCCGGGCAGGTGGCGGGCCTGCTGCTCGGCGGTGCCGTGGGCGATGATGGTGGGCCCGGCCAGCATCATGCCGACGCCGTTGAGCGGGTAGGGGGCGCCGCGGACGGCGGCCTCCTCGTTGAAGATGGCCTGCGCCATCGAGTCGAGCCCGCGGCCGCCGTGCTCCGCGGGCCAGGACAGCCCGGCCCAGTTGCCGGCGCAGAGCCGGTCCTGCCAGACCCGCGACCAGTGCTCACGCTCGTCCTGGGTCAGCTCCTCCTGGTCGGGCACGTCGCGCAGCGCCCCGTCGAGCCAGGCCCCGGCCTCCCGCCGGAAGCCGAGGTCGGCCTCGCTGTCATCGAAGTCCATGGGCACCTTCCCGGAGCTTGGCCTTGTAGAGCTTGCCGTTCGGGTCGCGCGGGAGGGCGTCGTGCAGGACGTACCCGGCCGGGCGCTTCGGCTTGGCGAGGACCGTCTCGACGTACGACCGCAATGACGAGAGCACCGCGGCGGCGGGCGGCGCGCCGTCGCGCAGCACGATGTGGGCGCGTGGGACCTCGCCGAACTCGGGGTCGGGCGCGCCGACCACGCCGGCGTCGGCGACCCACTCGTGCGCGATGAGCGCGGCCTCGATCTCGGCGGGATAGACGTTGACGCCGCCGACGAGGATGAGCTCGGCGGCCCGGCCGGTGATGTAGAGGAAACCGTCGGCGTCGACGTGGCCGACGTCCCAGACGGTCATCAGGCCGCCGTGGCGGGCGCCGTCGGTCTTGCCGGGGTCGTTGTGGTACTCGACCTTGTCCTCGCCCTGGCGCATGTACACGATCCCGGTCTGGCCGGTCGGCACCTCGTTGCCCTGCTCGTCGAGGATCTTCAGGGTCGAGATGGAGGCGGGCCGCCCGACGGTGCCGGGGTGGGCGAGCCACTCGTGCGGCCGGGCGATGGTGGTGCCGACCTCGGTCGAGCCGTAGTACTCGTAGACGACGGGGCCGAACCAGTCGAGGATGCGCTGCTTGACCTCGGCCGGGCAGGGCGCGGCGCCGTGCAGCACGTAGCGCAGCGACGAGACGTCGCAGGCCGCGCGCACCTCGGGCGGCAGCTGCAGCAGGCGGTAGAAGTGGGTGGGCACCATGCTGGTGCCGGTGACCCGCTGGTCGGCGACGCGGTGCAGGAAGCCCTCGGGGGTCCAGCCGTCCATTAGCACGAGCGTGCCGCCGGCGTGCAGCGCGCCCATGGCGGGGGTGATGTTGGCGGAGTGGTACATCGGGGCCGACACGAGCCAGGAGGTGAACGCGTCGCGCTCCATCCCGAACTCCTTGAACAGCCAGACGTAGGTGAGCGCGCCGGCGTCGGCGTCGATGCCGCTGAGCGGCCGCTTGACGCCCTTCGAGCGGCCGGTGGTGCCGGAGGTGTACATCATGAGGGAGCCCGCCGGCGTCTCCTGCGGGCTCTCGGCGGGCATGCCGTCGGTGAGCTGCGGCAACGACTCGCCGTCGACGTAGACCTGGACCCCGGCCGGCGCGGCGGAGGTCACGACGTCCGCGACCCGCGGCGAGGCGACGACCACCTTCGCCCCGCTGTCGGCCAGGATGTAGGCGATCTCGGGCTCGGTGAGGTGGTAGTTCAGCGTCACCAGGTACAGCCCGGACTGCATCGCGGCGAGGTACAGCGCGACCATGCCGGGGCTGTTGGTCATCACCGCCGCGACGGTGTCGCCGGCCTCGAGCCCGGCCCGGGTGCGCAGGCCGTGCGAGATGCGGTTCACCTCGGCGTACAGCTCGCCGTACGAGATCCGCCGGTCGTCGGCGGTCACGATCGCACACAGGTCCGGTTCCGCGGCCGCCCACAGCCGAAAACCGGTGCGGTCCTCGCTCATCGGGCTCCTTGAGTTAAATTCCGACCATCCGGTATGTTGTTGCCAACAGTAAGGGAGCCTGCCGACGATGTCCATACCCGCACGCCCCGCCGGACCGGCCGGAGCAGCGCACGCGGCCGGCTGGCACGCCCGCGAGGTGCCCGCGCCGGCCCCCGTCGCCGACGGCGTCTGGGCCGTCCCGGTCCCCCTCAACGGCCACCCGTTGCGCTCGGTCACGGTCTTCCTGATCGAGACCGGCGGCGGGCTGGTGCTCGTCGACGCCGGCTACCGCCACCGCAGCTGCTGGGAGTCGTTCCAGGCGTCCCTGGCGACGATCGGGCACCGCGTCGAGACGATCGGGGCCGTGCTGCTCACCCACAACCACCCCGACCACGTCGGCTTCGCCGCGCGGGTCCGCGAGGTCTCCGGCGCGCGGGTCGTCATGGGCCGCGCCGACGACTTCGCGACGATGCACGCCACCCGCGGCGACTTCCTCACCCAGCTGCGCGCCTCGCTGGAGCTGACCGGCGCGCCCGAGCAGGTGGTCGAGGAGATGTACGCCGACGCCGTGACCGTCGCCGTGCACGACGAGAACCTGACCCTCGACGTCGCGCTGCCCGGCGCCACCGACCTCGCGTTCGGCGGCGTCACGATCCACGCCGTGCCCACGCCCGGCCACACCTACGGCCACTTCGTCTACTACGACACCCGCGGCCTGGTCTTCACCGGCGACACTATGATGGCCGAGGGCCCGACCCAGCTGGCGATCGTCAGCCGCCCCGGCGACGACCCGGCCGGCGACCTGTTCGCGTCCCTCGCCCGCATCCGCGACCTCGGCGCGGCGATCGCCTGCCCGGCCCACCAGTACCCGTACGGCGACGTGGCGGCCCGGGCCGAGGCCCTCGCCGAGCACCACCGGGCCGAGGTCGCCGCCGCGCACGCCCTGGCCGGCCCGGGTGCGACCGCGTGGGACGTCGCGCCGCGGATGACCTGGCGCAAGCCGTGGGACGAGCAGGGCCGGGGCACGAAGCGGTTCAACCTCGTGCACACCCTGGCCCTGCTGACCCACCGTCAGCCGTAGGTCCAGTCCGGGGTCAGCCCGGCGCGCAGGTCGCGCAGGGTGCGCTTGAGGACCTTGCCGGAGGGGTTCGTCGGGAACTCCTCGACGATGTAGACCTCCTTCGGCACCTTGAACCGGCCGAGCCGCGCGCGGGCGTGCGCGATGAGCGAGTCGGCCGTCAGCCCCGGGCGGCCGATGACGAACGCGACCGGGACCTCCTGCCACTTCGGGTCCGGCGCCCCGACGACCGACGCCGCCAGCACCAGCGGGTGGTCGGCGAGCACGTTCTCGATCTCGGCGCTGGACATGTTCTCCCCGCCGCTGCGGATCATGTCCTTGAGCCGGTCCCGGATGTAGAGGTACCCGTCGGCGTCGAGGCAGCCGACGTCGCCGGTGTGGAACCAGCCGTCCCGGAACGCGCTGTCCGTGGCGGACGTGTCGTCGAGGTACCCCGGACTCACCTTCGGCCCGCGGGCGACCACCTCGCCGTTCTCCCCCACCGGCACGTCGTTGCCGTCCGCGTCGACGACCCGCACCTGCACCCACGGCACCGGGATGCCGACCGAGCCCTGCTTGGACTCCATGTGCGCCTCGTCGAGGTACGTCAGGCCGCTGCACGTCTCGGTCAGCCCGTAGCCCTCGATGAGCCGGGCGTTGGGGAACAGCTCCCGGGCGACGGCGAACAGCGCCGAGGTCACCTGCGAGTAGATGAGCCAGCGCACCGAGGACAGGTCGGCCGGCTCCTCGACCCGGCGGACCATGTCGAGCATCGTCGCCGCCATCACCATCCCGGTGATCCGCTCCGCCTCGATCGCCCGCCGCACGGCAAGCGGGTCGAAGCGCCGCTGCAGCACCATGCAGCCGCCGACGTGCCAGATGCCGTAGCCGGGCAGGTCGGTGCCGCCGACGTGGTACAGCGGGGCGAAGTTGAGGATCCGGTCGTCAGGGCGCAGCCCCAGCTCGACGATCTGGGCGTGCATGTTCATGTTCACGTTGCCGTGGGTGAGCATGACGCCCTTCGGCAGGCTCGTCGTGCCCGACGTGTAGATGATCCGCTGCAGCGCGTCGTCGCCGAGCGCCGCATCCGGGACGCGGGCGCCGCGGTGGCGCCCGGTCAGGGCGCGCAGGTCGAGCCAGCCGTCGATCGGTTCGAGCGCGAACCGGCGCACCGACGGCAGTTCAGCGATCGCGGCGGCGGTCAGTTCCGCGTACTCCGGCACGGTGGCGACCGCCTGCACGCCGGCGTGGCCGAGCAGGTGGGCCAGCTCCCCCGCGGTGAGGCGGTAGTTGAGCGGGACGAAGACGGCGCCGAGCTTCGACAACGCGAGGGACAGGATGAGGAACTCGGGCACGTTGTTGGCCACGATCGCGACCCGGCCGCCCGGGCCGACACCTTCGGCGGCCAGCCCGGCGGCGAGGGCGTTCACGTCGTCGTCGAGCTGCCGGTGGGTCCAGCGGCGGCCCTCGAAGACGAGCGCGTCGCGGTCGGCGAAGCGCAGCGCGTTGCCGCGCAGCATGGCGGCGATGTTGGCGGTGCTCATGCCCGCAGCCCCCGTTTCAGGACCTTGCCGGAGTCGTTGCGCGGCAGCGACTCGACGAACTGCACGTACTTGGGCACCTTGAACTTCGCCAGCCGGGCCAGGCAGTGCGCGCGGATGTCCTCGCCGGTCGTCGCGGCGCCGGGGCGCAGGATGACGAACGCCTTCGGCACCTCGTCCCACTGCGGGTCGGGCACGCCGATGACGGCGACCTCGGCGACGTCGGGGTGCTGGGCGATGACCCGCTCGATCTCGGCGCCGGCGACGTTCTCCCCGCCGGACTTGATGAGGTCGACGCGGCGGTCGACGAACCAGAGGTAGCCGTCCTCGTCGAGGCGGCCGACGTCGCCGGTGAGGAACCAGCCGTCACGGCGGGTGCGCCGGTTGGCCTCGTCGTCGTTCCAGTACCCGGGTGAGATCTTCGGCCCGCGCACGACGATCTCGCCCTCGACGCCGGGGGCGACCGGCCGGAAGTGCTCGTCGACGATGCGGATGTGCACGCCGGGGAACGGCGCGCCGAGCGCGCCCATCTTCGACTCCTCGTGGGCGGCGTCCATGTAGCACACGCCGTTGCACAGCTCGGTCATGCCGAACGTGTCGATGAGCCGCACGTGCGGCAGCCGCTGCTTCACCGCCCGGCGCACGCTGGGCGCGACGCCGGCGAACAGCAGGTACCGCAGCGTCGAAAGGTCCAGCGACGGCAGGTCGAGCATCCCGAACAGGATCTGCGCGGCGAGCACCATCCCCGTGACCCGCTCCCCGGCGGCGATGCGGGCGATGTCCTCCGCCTTGAACGTCGGCGTGAGGACCATCGTCGCGCCGGCCGAGAAGATGGCCAGGCCGGGAGCCTCCAGCCCGCTGACGTGGAACAGCGGTGCCGAGATCAGGATCCGGTCGTGCTGGGTCAGCTCCAGTTCGAGGACCTGCGCGAGGTGGTTGGCGGTGAGGTTGCCGCAGGTGTGGATGACGCCCTTCGGGTGGGCGGTGGTGCCCGAGGTGTACAGCAGGCGGTGCACGTCGCCGGGCGCCTTCTCGGCGTCGGGCACCCGCACCCCGGCGGGCTGCGCGGCGAGCAGGTCGCCGAGCCGGTGGGCGGTGCCGACGAGCCGGGTGCCGTTGGCGACGAGGGTCCGCACGCCGGTCTTGGCCGCCAGGTGCTCGGCGTCGTCGGCGAAGTCGTCGTCGTAGAGCAGGGCGGTGATGCCGGCCTGGTCGAAGACGTACGCCTGCTCGGTGGCGTGCAGCCGCCAGTTGAGCGGCACCGAGATCGCCCCGATGCGGGCCAGGGCGAGCAGTTCGAGGACGTAGGTGGCGGTGTTGCGGCCGAGGACGCCGACCAGGTCGTCGGCGGTGATCCCGGCGGCGAGCAGCGCGGCGGCGTGCCGGTCGACGTCGGCGTCGAGCTCGGCGTAGGTCCACCGGGCGCCCCCGTCGACGAGGGCCTCCCGGCCGGCCCGGCGCAGCGCCTGCAGCCGCAGCGTCTCGGTGAAGTTGCTGGTCGCCATCAGTCGCTCACCAAAGAAGCGCGATACGCAAGGATCTCCTCGCGGGTCGGCAGCGACACGAACTCGAGCAGGTTGCCGTCGAGGTCGCGGGCCGCGAACGCGGTGATGTAGCCGTAGTTCTCCAGCAGCGTGCGGTGCGGCTCGGAGAGGCACTCGGCGCCGAGGTCGAGCATCCGCTGGTGCAGCCCGGCCATCTCGTCGAGCGGCACCTCGAAGCTGAGCAGGAACGTGCCCAGCTCCAGGTGCCCGGCGGTGGCGGTGCGCCGCTTCTCGCCGCTCCACTCGATGAGCTCCAGCTGCCCGATTTTGCTGGGGCCCTGCATGTACTGGACCCGGCCGGTGGTGCCGGCCGGCAGCCGCAGCGCGACCTCGATCCCGGGGCCGCCGACGTCGGTCCGCAGGGTCTTGCGGTAGCCGAGGGCCTGTTGGTAGAAGTCCGCGGCCCGGTCGACGTCGGAGACGGTCATGGCCACGTGGTGCACTTCGCTGACCGGCATGGGGGTGTGACTCGCTTTCTATTCGGTTCCGCTGTCGCTGGCGAGCACCTGCTGGATCAGCGTCACCTCGTCGGCGCCGCTGTCCGGGACGATGAACCCGTCGAGGGCGCAGATGTCGTCGACGGACGCGAGGATGTCGTCGGGCGAGGCCGGTTCGGGGCCGGAGTACCAGCCCGGCGTGACGCCGAGGAAGATCCGCCCGACCCGGCCGCCGCCGACGGTGAGGATGTGCCGGTTCAGCGTGCACTGCTCGGAGGCGAGGAACGTGGCGACGGCGGCGACGTGCCGCGGGTCGAACCGGTCGGCGAGCTCGCCGAGCAGCCCCTCGGTCATCCGGGTCGCGGCCGTCGGCGCGATCGTGTTGACCAGGATGCCGCGGCGGGCGCCCTCGAGGGCCAGCACGTTCATGAGCCCGACCAGCCCGGCCTTGGCCGCGCCGTAGTTCGACTGGCCGAAGTTGCCGAACAGCCCCGACGAGGAGCTGGTGAGCACAATGCGGCCGTAGCCCTGCCCGACCATGTGCGGCCAAGCGGGGCGCAGCACGTTGAACGCGCCGGCGAGGTGCACGTCGAGGACCGCGGTGACGTCGTCGGCGCCCATCTTGGCCAGGGTCCGGTCGCGCAGGATGCCGGCGTTGTGGATGACGGCGTCGACCCGGCCGAACGCGTCGACGGCGGTCCGGATGAGGGCGGCGCCGCCCTCGGCGGTGGCGACCGAGTCGGTCGAGGCGGCGGCGGTCCCGCCGGCCTTCACGATCTCGTCGACGACCTGCTGGGCGGCGCCCGACGAGCCGGAGCCGTCGAGCGACCCGCCGAGGTCGTTGACGACGACCGACGCGCCGCGCTCGGCGAGCGACAGGGCGTGTGCGCGGCCGATGCCGTTGCCGGCGCCGGTGACCACGACGACCCGGCCGCTGAGGTCCACGCGGGCGCTCACCGCTCGCTCCCGAGGACGGCGACGAACGCGACGCAGGAGCCGGGCTGCCCGCCGAGGTTCTGCGCGACGGCCAGCCGGGCATCCGGCACCTGCCGCTCGCCGGCCTCGCCGCGCAGCTGGGTGAAGCACTCGAACATCATCCGCAGGCCGGTGGCGCCGATCGGGTGGCCGAACGACTTGAGGCCGCCGTCGGTGTTCACCGGCAGCGCCCCGCCGAGGTCGTAGCGGCCGTCGAGGATGTCGCGCCAGGCCTTGCCGCGCTCGGAGAAGCCGAGGTCCTCCATGAGCACCACCTCCGTCGGGGTGAAGCAGTCGTGGACCTCCGCGAGGGAGATCTGGGTCGCGGGGTCGGTGACGCCGGCCTGCTCGTAGGCCTGCCGGGCGGCCTCGACCACCTCGGGGAACGTCGTGAAGTCGTAGCCGTCGGCGGCCAGCCCGGCGCCGGAGCCGGCGACGAAGCTCATGCCGCGCAGGAAGACCGGCTTGTCGGTGTACCGGTAGGCGTCCTCGGCCCGCACCAGGATCGCCGCTGCGGCACCGTCGGAGACGCCGGAGCAGTCCATGACGCCGAGCTGCCCGGCGATGCGCGGGCCCTTCTCGACCGTCTCCGCGGTGACCGCCTTCTGGAACTGTGCCCGGGAGTTGCGGGCGCCGTTGGCGTGGTTCTTCACCGCCACCCGGGTGAGCGCGTCGCGCATGCCGCGGGCGTCCACGCCGTACGCCTCCTGGTAGGCGGGGGCGAGCAGCGAGAACCCGGCGGGTGCGGTCCAGTCGACGGCGGTGCCGTCGTCGGGCGGGTAGACGGCGGACAGGCCGGACTGCGACGAGTCCTTGAGCTTCTCGACGCCGGTCGCCATCACCATGTCGTAGGCGCCGGACGCGACGGCGAACGCCGCGTTGCGGAACGCCTCCGAGCCGGTGGCGCAGTAGTTCTCGACGCGGGTGACGGGCTTGCCGACCAGCCGCAGCGGCCGGGCCAGGGTCTGCCCGGACATGCCGGAGCCCTGGGTGCCGACCCAGAACGCGTCGACGTCGTCGAGGGTGACGTTCGGCAGGGCGCCGACGCACTCGGTGACGGCGTCGACGAGCAGGTCGTCGGCCGAGGAGGTCCAGTGGTCGCGGAACTGGGTGCAGCCCATCGCGACGATCGCGACGTCGTGGGCCATGCGCCTACTGCCCATCGGTGTAATCCTTTGCGGGACGCAGTTTCCAGAAGTAGTTGTGGATGCCGTCGGTGGTCCAGAGCCGCCGGAACGTGGGCGTCAGCGTCATCCCGACGGTGACGTCGCCAGGCGGCGTGTCGGTGGCGTAGGCCGTGAGCCGCCCGCCGCCGTCGACGTCGGCGACGACGATCGCGACGTCGGTCTCCGGCATCGTCGTGAGGTGGTCGCGGGTGACGGAGACGACCCGGGCCGCCCGGTCGCGCAGCGACACCTTCGCGTTGCCGTCACCGGCGATGCCGCACGCGGCGCAGACCCGCCCGGGCGGGGTGGTGACCCGGCCGCAGGCGCCGCACTGGCTGCCCTCGAGGCGGTACTTCCAGCCGGCCCGGCGGTGCATCGGCGGCGACGCCGGCGCGGGCGCGGCGGGGCGGGCCGGGCCCTGCACGTCGAGCAGGCCGCGCCAGCGCAGGTACCGCCCGTAGCCGACGGTCTGCCGGCCGGCGAGCCGTTCGCGCACGGCCGGGCCGCGCCGCGCGGACCGGACCCCGTCGGCGACCCGGAACACGAACGCGTCGGCGCCCTCGGTCGCCGACAGCAGCAGAATCGTCTGCCCCGGCTCGGCCCGGTCGAGGGCGTCGGCGAGCAGCAGGCCGGGGTGGGCGGCGCCGGTGAACCCGGTGGCCCGCTCGACCGCGGCGTCGTCGCCGGAGCCGCGCAGCCGCTTGCGCAGGGCCGCGGCGGCGCGGGCGTTCGACGAGGAGACGACGACGTGGTCGGCGGCGTCGAGGGCCGCCTCGGCGAGGGCCCGGCGGGCGGCGGCGAGGCCGGCCTCCGTGAGGATCTCGGCGGTGAAGCGCTCGTCCCAGACCCGGTCGTGCCGTTCGCCCGGCAGCCGCCAGCGTTCGAGGATCTCGGCGGTGTGCGCGGCCCGGGCGAGCAGGACGGCAGCGGCGGTCCCGCCGACGAACGCGGCCGCGGCGTCGCCCTGGGCCAGCTCGTCGGGTGCGCCGGGCCGGGTGGTGCGCAGGTCGGCGAGGGCGGCCGCGGCACCGGTCGCGGTGACGAGGTCGAGGGCGGTCGCGCCGGAGCGGTGCCCGCGCAGGTCGGCGGCGGCGACGCCGGGGTCCAGGCCGAGGGCCTCGTGCACGATCCCGGCCGACGTCTTCGCCTCGTAGGGCGCGCTCGTCGTGGCGAGCAGCAGCTGCCGCCCGACCGGTGCTACCGGGAGGTACCGCAGCGCCTCGACGGCCATCGTGACCGTGTCCTCGTCGAACGAGGCGACGCTGCGGGACGGGCCGCCGGGGCGCGCCGGCTCCGTCGCGTCCAGGCGGTTGTCGGCCAGGGCGTAGGCCGGAAGGTAGGCGGCGTAGGCGCCGATGCCTGACATGTGTTTCAGCTCCACGAAGGTATGGCGGCCAGCAGCCGCTTCGTGTACTCCTGCTCGGGGTGGTCCAGGACGTGCTCGGTGCTGCCCTGCTCGACGACCCGCCCGCCGCTCATCACGGCGATGCGGTCGCACAGGTCGCTGGCGAGCATGAGGTCGTGCGTGACGAACAGCAGCCCGATGCCGAGCTCGTCGACGAGGGTGCGGAACAGGCCCACCACCTTCGTCTGGGTGGTGACGTCGAGGGCGGTGGTGCACTCGTCGGCGATCACCAGCGCGGGGCGGGTGACGACGGCGAGGCCGATGGCGACCCGCTGGCGCAGGCCGCCGGAGAGCTGGTGTGGGTAGCTGTCGAGGACCCGCGCCGTGTCGGTGATGCGCATCTGCTCCAGCACCTCGACCGAGCGCCGCTCCACCTCGGCCTTCGTGATGCCGCGGACGTGCCGGTGCAGCACCTCGCCGAGGTGGGTGCGGACCTTCATGAGCGGGTTCAGCGAGCGCGAGGCGTCCTGGAAGACCATGCCGGCGGCGGTACCGCGGATCCGGTCGGTGCGGTCGACGCCGGGCGCGACGACGACGTCGCCGGCGAGCTCGATCGCGCCGGCCGCGACGCGGACGTTGCGCTCGAGGAGCCCGACGACGGACCGGGCGAGCGTGGTCTTGCCGCTGCCGGACTCGCCGACGACGCCGACGATCTCGCCGCGGCCGATCGCCAGGTCGACCCCGTCGAGCAGGGTCAGGTCGTCGTGGGCGAGCCGGGCGGTGATGGACAGGCCCCGGACGTCGAGCAGGCTCATCGGCGCCTCTTCCGCGGGTCGTGGTGGGTGAGCAGGGCGTCGCCGAGGAGGTTCACCAGCAGGACCAGCAGGGTGATGGCCAGGCCCGGGAAGAACGCGATCCACCAGGCCTGGCTCAGCTCGTCCTGGCCGGAGGCGAGCAGCGAGCCCCAGCTGATCATCGGCGGGACGACGCCGAGGCCGAGGAAGCTCAGCGCGCTCTCGATGAGGATCGCGGTGCCGACCTGCAGGGTGCCCAGGGCCACGATGGTGCCGGCGAGGTTGGGCAGGACGTGGCGGAACACGATCCGCGTCTCGGACGCGCCGGCGGCGCGCAGGCCGAGCACGAACTGCCGCTCGCGGATGGCCAGGGTCGCCGAGCGGGTGACCCGGGCGCAGACGGCCCAGCCGGTGAGCGCCAGGACCAGGAACAGCACGGGCAGGGAGCTGCCCCGGTTGGAGATGATCGCGAGGGCGATGAGGATGAACGGCAGGGCCAGCTGGGCGTCGATGAGCACCGAGATGACCCGGTCGACCCAGCCGCGGAAGTAGCCGGCGAGCACGCCGAGCAGGGTGCCGGGGCCGATCGCGACGACCGCGCCGACGAGGCCGATGACGATCGTGATCCGGCCGGCCGTGACGAACTGGCGCAGCACGTCCTGGCCGAGCTTGTCGGTGCCGAGCGGGTGCGACCAGGCGCCGCCGGCGAGGAAGCCGGGCGGGCGGCGGGTCGCGTCCAGGTTCTGCCCGGCCTCGGGCAGCAGGCCGGTCAGCGGCAGGACGAAGACCAGGATCGCGGCCGCCGCCAGCGGCAGGGCGAGCCAGAAGACCGAGGTCCGCCGCCGGCGGCGCCGGCGCGGCGGGGTGGCCGGCGCGGTGCCGTCGCCGGTCGTGGTCTCGAGTTCGAGCTGGGTCACGGGGTCACCTCACCCTCGGGTCGACGATCGAGTGGATGACGTCGACGAGCAGGTTGAGCAGGACGAAGGTGAGCGCGCCGAAGACGACGATCGCCTGCACGAGCGGGAAGTCGCGGAACTGGATGGCCTGCAGCGCGAGCTGGCCGAGGCCGGGCCAGGAGTAGACGTACTCGACCGCGACGGCGCCGGAGAGCAGGATGCCGGTCTGCAGCACGACAATGGTGAGGATCGGCATCATGGCGTTCTTGAACGCGTGGCGCCAGACGACCCGCAGCGGGGCGATGCCGCGGGCGCGGGCGGAGTCGATGTAGGGCTCGGCGAGGGCCTCGCTCATCGACGCGCGGGTCAGCCGGGCGATCTGCGCCATGGGGTACACCGACATCGTCAGCGCGGGCAGCACGAGGTGCCGCGGCGTGCCCGACTGCCCGGCCGGCAGCCAGCCGAGCTTCACGGCGAAGAGGACCACGAGCATCATGCCGAACCAGAAGACCGGCACCGACTGCCCGAGCAGGGCGAGGGTCGAGGCGGCCCGGTCCCACCAGGTGCCCTCGCGGCGGGCGGCGAGCACGCCGAGCGGCACGCCGATGAGCACGGCCAGGGCCATGCCGCCCGCGACGAGCTGCAGCGTGAACGGCAGCCGGTCCATGATCATGGTGGTGTTCGGCTGGTAGAACTGCAGCGACTGGCCGAGGTCGCCGGTGAAGACGCCCTTGAGGTAGTCGAGGTACTGCACGATGAGCGGCCGGTCGAGGCCGAGCTCGTGGCGCAGCTGGACGCGCTGCTCCTCGGGGGCCATCGGGCCGAGGATGGTGGCGGTCGGGTCGCCGGAGAGGCGGCCGAGCAGGAACGCCATGCTCAGCGCGATGAGCAGCGAGGCGAGCAGGGCGGCGACCCGGGCGCCGGCGCGACGCAGGGTGCCGGCGTTGAGCCGCCCCTTCGGCCGCGTTGCTGCGGGGCGCGTCTGCGTGCTGGTGTTCATCGGCGGGACCTCCAGCGCGCGCCGGGCATGGCGGCGAGCAGCTCGCGGGTGTACTCGTGCTCGGGGGTGGCGAAGACCGTCTCGCACGGCCCGGACTCGACGACCCGGCCGCGGTGCATGACGTGCACGTCGTCGCAGACCGAGCGCACGACGGCCAGGTCGTGGCTGATCATGAGCAGCGCGGCCCCGGTGGTCGCCCGGATCTCCTTGAGCAGGGCGAGCACGTCGGCCTGGACGGAGACGTCGAGGCCGGAGGTCGGCTCGTCGGCGACGATGAGCCGCGGGCGCATGAGCAGCGCGCGGGCGATGCAGACCCGCTGCGCCTGGCCGCCGGAGAGCTGGTGCGGGTAGCGCTCGAGCATCTCCGGCGCGAGCCGGACCCGGCCGAGCAGGCCGGTGTCGTCGATCCAGGCGGTGCGCTTCGGCTGCAGGCTGCGCAGCTCGCGCAGGCCCGACCGGACGGACTGGCGCGGGTCGAGGGAGCCGTGCGGGTCCTGGAAGACCACCTGGACCTCGGGCCGCAGCCGGCGCAGCTCCTTGCGGCCGACCGCGGACAGCGAGTGCCCGAGCAGCCGGATGTCGCCCTCGCCCCGCGGACCGAGGCCGGTCGCGGCCATGGCCAGGGTCGTCTTGCCGGAGCCGGACTCGCCGACGACGGCGACGCTGCGGCCGGCGTCGATGCGCAGCGACACGCCGTCGACCGCCCGGAAGACCTCGCCGGTGCTGCGGTTGCGGTGCTCGACGACGAGGTCGTCGATCACCAGCACGGGGGTGTCGGTTTCGGGGGTGCGGAGGTGCCGGGCGACGTCGCCGCCCGGCACTCCCGTCTCGACTGCCTCGGGCATCGTCAGCGGGTCGTCTTCGTGAAGTCGACGGTGTTCAGCGGGCCGAACACCACACCCTTGACGCCGTTGGTCGCGTAGTTGAACACCTGCCGGTAGAGCGGGACGTAGCAGTGCTTGTCGACCACGCCCATCGTGTTGAGCTGCTCGTACATCGGCGCGGCGGCCTGGGCGCTGTCCTGCTCCAGGGCCTTGCCGACCAGCTCGTCGATCTGCGGGTCGGGGCAGTTGCCGGTGATCGACTTGGTCTTCATGAAGCCGCTGGCGAAGTAGTCCGGGGTGGCGACGTTCGGGACACCGGCGAAGATGGCGATGCCGGGGACCTGGCGGCCGACGACCCGCTTGACCAGCGTGCCGTAGTCGATCGGGACATAGGTGACCTTGAAGCCGGCCTTCTCCAGGGCGCCGCCGACGGCCTGCGAGACCTCTTCGATGTTGGTGTACTGCGCGGCCGGGTAGGTGATCTGCACGGCCGGCGCCGAGGAGCCGACGAGCTCCTTGGCCTTGGCCGGGTCGGCCTTGACGCTCTGCGCCGGCTGCTGGCCCGGGTTGATGTTGAGCAGGCCGGTGTCGGCGACGGCCTGGCCGTCGAAGATGCCCTTGACGATCGCGTCCCGGTCGATGGCCAGGGCGGCGGCCTCGCGCAGCTTCGGGTCGTTGAACGGCGCCTTGGTCGAGTCGAGGAACGCGATGATCTTCATGGCGGTCTCGGTGCTGACCACGTCGATGCCGGCCTTCTTGGCCTCGTTGGCCTGCGCGGGCGGCAGGTCGAAGGAGACGTCGACGCTCTTGCTCTGGATCAGCGCGAGCCGCTGCGCGGCCTCGTTGGCCCAGGTGAAGGTGATGCCGTCGTTGGCGGCCGCGGTGCCCCAGTAGCTCGGGTTCTTCTTGACCGAGATGTCGCGGCCGGCATGCGCGCCCGCCCAGACGTAGGGGCCGGTGCCGATCGGCTCGGCCGCGAAGCCCTCGGAGCCCTTGTCCTTGTAGTACTTCGGCGGCACCAGGTAGACCGTGGTGAGCAGGTCGGGGATGTTGTACTGCGGGGTCTTGGTCTTGACGACCACGGTGCTCGCGTCGGGGGCGTCGACGGCGGTCACGTTGGTGAAGTAGGACTTCAGCTGCGACGCCGCGGTGTCGCGGGTGAGCAGCAGGGTGTTGGCGACCGCGGCCGCGTCGGCCTTCTCGCCGTTGCTGAAGCTGACGCCGTCACGGACCTTCAGCGTCCAGGTGGTCGGGTCGGTGCGGGTCCAGCTCGTGACCAGGCCGGTGTCGGTCATGGCCAGGGCCTTGTCGGTGTTGATCAGGGGCTCGAGCATCGTCGCCCAGACGATCTGGGCGGAGCGGGCGCCGACGATGGGGTCGAGGGTGGCGGGCTGGGCGGCCAGGAGCGCCCGGACGGTGAGCGGTCCGGCCGACTGGGTGCTGCCGGGCTCGGAGCCGCCGCAGGCGGCGAGCCCGGCGCTCGCGATCGTGAGGGCGGCGGCCAGCGCCAACGGCCGCCGGGATCGCAAGATTCTGATGATCATTATGGACGTCCTTCACAAGCGATGGACTGTGACGTGTCACCGCGGTCAGCGGCCGTGACGCTGGCCACAAAGTACCGACCAGCCGGTATCAAGTCAACAGGTCCACGGCGTATCGCGATTGTGACGATCGGATGACATCGGGCGCCCAGCCAGCGGCGTTGCCTTCATACCGACCGGTCTGTATGCTGCGCCGGTGACCATCACCCTGACCCGCGAGCACGACGGCCGTGTCGCCCGGGTGTGCTACGACAACGCGACGCGCGGCAACTGCTTCGACGACGCGGCGCTGCGCGAACTGGTCGACACCCTGGAGACCGCCGCGGCCGGCGAGGCCTGCGCGGTCGTCCGCCTCGACATGGCCGGCCGGCACTTCTGCGGCGGCTGGGACACCTCGTCGTTCGCCGCCCTCGCGGCCACGACCGCCGCCGCCGTCGCCGACGGCCTGCGCGACAGCGACGCCGCCCTGCGGCGGGTGCGGGCCCTGCCCGTGCCCGTCGTCGCCGCCGTCCGCGGCAAGATCATCGGGTTCGGCGCCGGGCTGCTCGCCGCGGTGCACCTGCCGGTGGCCGCCGCGGACGCCGTGCTCACGCTGCCGGAGGCCCGCTACGGCTTCGCGCCGGCCGGCGTCGGGCACACGATCGCCCAGGCCCTGCCCCGCGCCCACGCCTACGACCTGCTCACCGGCGCCGCCACGGCGAGCGCCGCACAGCTGCTCGCCTGGGGGCTGGTCGCCCGGGTGGTCCCCGCCGCCGACCTCGACGGCGCGGTGGACACGCTCGTCGGCGACCTGGCCGCGGTACCGGGGGAGACGCTGCGGGCGGTGGTGGAGGTCGTCGAGTCGAGCCTCGCCACCGGCTCCCCCGAGCGCGCCTACCAGGTGTCGGCGCGCACGATCGTCACCGGAGCGTCGCGGTGAGCGGGCGGTTCCGGGCCGGCGAGGCCGTCTGGATCGAGCTGTGCACGCCCGACCCGGCCCGGGCCGAGGACTTCTACCGCGCGCTGCTCGGCTGGAGCGTCCGGCACGAGCAGCTGGGCAGCACGACGTACCGGATGTGCAGCGTCGGCGGCCGCGACGTCGCCGGCATCTCCGACGCCACCGGCCTGCACGGCGGCCGGCCCCGCGGCTGGATCACCTACTTCGCGGTCGACGACATCGAGCGCTCCGCGCAGCTGGCGGTCACGCTCGGCGGCGAGCTCGTCACGCCGCCCCGCTACCTGCCGGCCGCCGGCTCCGGCGCCGCCGTGATCGACCCGTTCGGCGCCGCGTTCGGCCTCTACCAGGGCGAGTCGCGGGCCGGCGTCGAGGTGCTCAACGCGGTCGGCGCGCTGTGCTGGAACGAGCTGGACACCGGCGAGCCGGCCGCGTCCGTCGACTACTACCGGGCCCTGTTCGGCTACACCACCCAGCAGCGCGACGACTCACCGACGGCCCGCCCGTACACCGTGCTCATGCTCGGCGACGTACCCGTCGCCGGCGTCCTCGAGCTCGACAACGAGTGGCCCAACCTCATCCCGTCGAAGTGGATCACCTACTTCACCGTCGCCGACCTCGACGACGCGCTCGCCCGGGTGACCGCCCTCGGCGGCCAGCCCACGGTCGGGCCGGTCGACACCCCGCACGGGCGGCTGCACCTGGTGAAGGACCCCGGCGGGCACACGCTGTGCCTCATCCAGCTCGAGGGCGGGCTCCGCCACGACCCCTCCGACGACCCCTCCGACCGGGCGGTGCGCCGATGATGACCGAGCCCCTCTTCGACTCCGCCCAGTTCCGCCAGGTCTGCGGGCACTTCCCGACCGGCGTGACGGCGGTGACCGCGGTGACCGGCCCGTCCTCGGGCTCGGCCGTCGCCGCGCTGACCGTCAACTCCTTCACGTCGGTATCGCTGGAGCCGGCGAAGGTGCTGTTCTGCGTCGCGAACTCCTCGTCGAGCTTCCGGGTGCTCATGGACTCGGCCCGGATCGCGATCCACATCCTCAGCCAGGACCAGGAGGACGTGGCCCTCCGGTTCGCGACCTCGGGCCTGACCGGCGCCGAGAAGCTCAGCGGGGTGTCCTGGGTGCCCGGCCCCGACGGGGTGCCGCTGCTGCCCGGTACGCCGGCGGTCCTCGCCGGCCGCCGCAACGAGGTGATCACCAGCGGCGACCACGTGATCGTGCTGCTCGACATCGACCACGTCCACCTGAAGCCGACGAAGGTGCCGGCGCTGTCCTTCTACCGGGGCCGTTTCGCAGCCCCGGTGACCGCCGTCGAGTGACACCCCCTTCGGCGCCGCCGGCACCGTCCCCTCGGCGCCGCCGGCGCCGATCTTGAGGTTGTGGCGCCGCGACACTCCCACAATGTCCGGGTTTGTCAGGCGCCACAACTCCAAGATCGACGCTGAGGAGCGGGCGAGCGCCCGCGGACCGGCACCGACGTGACGGGCCGGCGCGGGCGCGCCCCCGTCAGGCGTAGTAGCGGAACAGGATCTCGGCCGCGCAGCAGGTCTCGCCCGTCTCGGCGAACTCGACCACGACGGACGCCTTGGCCTGTACGCCGTCGGCGTCCTTGAGCGGGTCGGCGGAGACGAGCGTCGCGACGCCCTGGATCGGCGTGCCCGGCGGCAGCGGCTTGACGAACCGGACGCGGTCCAGGCCGTAGTTGACGCCCATGGAGTACGACTCCACCTCGAGAATGTCCGCGAGCAGGAGCGGGACCAGGGCCAGGGTGAAGAAGCCGTGGACGATGGTCGAGCCGAACGGCCCGGACCGCGCCCGCTCGACGTCGACGTGGATCCACTGGTGGTCGCCGGTCACGCCGGCGAACAGGTTCACCTGCTCCTGGGTCACCACCTGGGCCGCGCTGGCGCCGAGTTCCTTGCCGGCGAGGGCGGTCAGGTCGCGCGGGGCGGGTACGACGGTCTTGCGTGCGGGTCGCATGTCACTCCGATCTGGCGGCGCTGTCGCGCTGCGCCGCGATGTGTTCGGTGAGGGTGTCCCATTCGCGGTCCCAGGCCGCGTCGTCCACGGGCGGCCGGGCGACGCGCAGCATCCGCCCGACGGCGGTCGGGTCGAGCACGGCGATGCGGGCCGCGAGGGCGTCGACGTGGGCTTCGAGGGCGTCGCCGGGGACGACCTCGCTGACCAGTCCGTGCCCGGCGGCCTCGGCCGCGGTCCAGGTCTCGCCGGCGATGAGCAGCCGGCGCGCGGCGGCCGGGCCGACGGCCTGGGGCAGCAGGACGCTGGAGCCCCAGCCGGGGACCTGGCCGACGGCGATGTGCCGGTCGCCGATGCGGGCGGTGTCGGCGGCGACGGCGATGTCGCAGGCGAGCAGCAGTTCGAGGCCGCCGCCGAACGCGGCCCCGTTGACCGCGGCGATCGTCGGCACCGGCGCGGCGCGGACGGCCCGCACGAGGCGGCGGCCCCGGTCGAGGAACGCCCGCAGGGCGGCCTGGTCGCCGAGCAGGCTCGTCGCCTCGGTCAGGTCGGCGCCGGCGCAGAAGCTGCGGCCGCTGCCGGTGA
The DNA here is from genome assembly GCF_040605515.1 of Dactylosporangium sp. NPDC005572. NCBI lineage: Bacteria > Bacillati > Actinomycetota > Actinomycetes > Micromonosporales > Micromonosporaceae > Dactylosporangium > Dactylosporangium sp. NPDC005572. The sequence goes on from NZ_JBEXCY010000064.1 coordinate 51,097, forward strand.
GCACCAGGACCCGCACCGCGGGATCGCCGGTCGCCAGCCACGCCTCCAGTCCGGCCATCACGGCGGAGTTGCAGGCGTTTCCGGTACCGCCGCGATCGATGCGGGCCCACAAAGCGGCACCGCGGCGGGCGAGCGCGACGGGGCTCACGACAGGCTCACGCAGAGCTTGCCGAACGCTTCCCCGGCCAGCATCCGGGCGGCCTGCGCGCGCACGTCGGCGAGGTCGGCGGTGCTGTCGACGGCGGGCCGGATGCGGTGCGCGGCGACGAACGCGACGAGCGCCTCGAACTCGGCGAGCGTGCCCATGGTCGAGCCGTGCACGCTGATCTCGCGGGCGAACAGCCGGGCCAGGTCGAGTTGGGCGGCGAAGCCGCTGGTGCCGCCGCAGACGACGATCGTGCCGCCGGCCCGCGTGGAGCGGGTGGAGTGCTCGAAGGTGGCCGGGCCGACGGTCTCGACGACGACGTCGGCGAGCTGCGGGACGCGCTCGCCGCTGCCGATCGCGGCGGTGGCGCCGAGGGCGAGGGCGCGCTCGCGCTTCCCGGGCGAGCGGGAGGTGACGACGACGGTGGCGCCGGCCGCGGCGGCGAGGCCGATCGCGGCGGTGGCGACGCCGCCGCCGGCGCCCTGCACGAGCACGACGTGGCCGGGTTCGAGGCGGGCCTTGGTGAACAGCATGCGGTACGCCGTGAGCCACGCGGTCGGCAGCGCCGCCGCCTCGGACCAGCTCAGGTGGCCCGGCTTGGCCACCAGGTGGCCGGGCGGCACGGCGATGCGCTCGGCGAGGACGCCGTGGCCGGCGTCGGGCAGCAGGACGGCGTGTTCGACGATCCTGCCGTCCGGCTTCCTCGGGACCACCGGGTACACGATCACGTCGCGGTCCCCGGCGACGCCGGCGGCGTCGCTGCCGATGACGTGGGGGCGGGTTCCGGTGCCCTTGTTGGCGCCGCGCAGGGTCCAGATGTCGTGCATGTTGAGGGCGCCGGCGCGCACGTCGACCTCGACCCAGCCGTCCGGCGCCGGTGCCGGGTCGAGGTCGCCGACGCGGATGGCCTCGGCGGGCCGGTCGGCGTCGGGCTCGACGAGGTACGCGGCCCTCATCCGGCGGCCCGCTCGGTGGGGCCGTTCCAGAAGGCGACGTCGGACAGGTCGGCGCGGGCGGCGGGGCGGAAGTCGAGGCCCTTCGTGTAGGCGACCGGCAGCAGCGTGATCGGCCGCCAGTCGTCGGGCAGGCCGAGGGCGGCCTGGACCCGGCCGGCCTTGTGGGCGAGGGCCGTGGCCATCACCGAGCCGAGGCCGCGGGAGCGCAGGGCGAGCTGGAACGACCAGGCGAACGGGAAGATCGAGCCGTAGTACCCCGAGGCTGTGCCGCCGACCGGGTGCTGCGGGATCGGCTTGGTGCTGCACAGCACGACGAGGACCGGCACCTGCTCGAGGTGGTCGACGAGGTACTTCACCGCCTTCAGCACGCGGGTCTGCCGCGCCTGCGTCACGGGGTCCGGCCGCACCGACGGCGACAGCCGGGTGGTGGTCGCCGCCTCGCCGCTCGCGAGGGGTCCCTCGACCGTCTGGTGCCAGACCTCGGTGTACAGCTCGGCCAGCCGACGTTTCAGGGCCGGGTCGTCGACGGCGACGATGCGCCAGTCCTCCAGGTTGGAGCCCATCGGGGCCTGCTGGGCGAGGCGCAGGCACTCCTCGACGACGGCACGGCTCACCGGCCGTTCGAAGTCCATGCGGTTGCGCACGGCGCGGGTCGTCGTGAGGACCTCGTCGATGTCGCGGATCACGGGGGTGCTCATGCGACCTCCGCTCCGCTCCGGCCGCACGAGCTCCAGACTGAGCCCATGATGAGCGGCCTCCTCCGCTGCGCTCCGGAACCACTCATGCGTACTCCTCTCCGGTGAGCCGCTCGACGGGCTTGTCGTCGTAGGGCAGCGGCTCGCCCCAGCGGTCGAGGTAGGCGACGGCGTTGACGGGCTTGCGGGCCGCGACCCGGAAGTCGGTGCCCTGGGTGTACGCGACCGGCAGCATCGTGATCTGCAGCGCGTGGTCGGGGATGCCGAGCAGCGCGGCGGCGGCCGCGGCGTGGTGCAGGTGCAGGGTGGTGATGACGGTGCCGAGGCCGCGGGCCCGCAGCGCCAGGTTGAACTGCCAGATCGCCGGATACAGCGAGCCGTAGACGGCCGAGTTCGTGCCGGCGCCGCCCTTGGCCGGGTTCGGGCGGGTGGCGCACGGGATCAGCAGGTACGGCGCGCGGCCGATGTTGTGCGCGAGATCCTCGGCGCCGCCGAGGATGCGGGCCGTGCGCGCGCTGAGGCTGCCGTCCGCGTTGCGGCCGCCGAGGCGGTCGCGGACGATCGGGCTGTCGGCGTCCTGCAGCGGCCGCTGCACGTACTCGACGTACGCGGCCAGGTACAGCTCGGCGAGCGCCGCCTTGGTGCGCGGGTCGCCGACGACGAGCCACCGCCAGTCCTCGGCGGCGCCGCCGGTGGGCGCCTGGAGGGCGAGCTGGAGGCACTCGCCGACGAGGCCGAGCGGGACCGGGCGGTCGTAGTCGAGCCTGCGGCGGACGGACCGGGTCGTGGTCAGGACGTGGTTGAGGTCGGTGAGCGGCTTCACGTCGGGTAACCCATCAGCTCGGCGATGTGCAGGGTGTCGCAGTACTCGCGGACGGCGGCGATGCCGGTGGGGCGCACGTCGACGACCCACAGGTAGCGGTTCTGGTACCGGCCGCCGCCCAGCAGGGCCTCGCCGGTCGCCTCGACGGCCACGAGCGTGTCGTCGGCGATCCAGCGCTGCGGGGTGACGGTCACGGCGGCCGACCTGTACACCCCGCTGGCGATGCGGGCGCGCATCGCCCCCAGCTTGTCGGCGATGGGGACGACGCCGTGGAACGGGCTGGCCGCGATGTCGCCCCGCCGGTGGAGGCGGCCGCGGTCGCGGTCCGGGCCCGTGTCGGTCCACCAGGTGGCGTCCTCGGTGAACAGCTTCCCGAACGCGTCGAGGTCCCCGGCCGCGAGGGCGGCCCACATGGTCGTCACCGCTGCCGGTGCGTCCTGGTGGACCGGTTCGGGGTGCTCGGTCGTACTGCCCGGGACGGGTTCTCCGTCGCCGACCACCTGCTGGGCGTGGAGGGTGTCGAGGTACTCGCGCACCGACACGATCGCGCCGTGCGCGTCGACGTCGAAGACGAACCCGTAGCGGTTGGCGTAGACCGCGCCGGAGGCGTGCACGCCGTGGCCCTCGACCTCGATGACGCAGGCGTCGTCGCCGGCGACGATGCGGCGCGGGATCTGCCGGCAGCCGGTCGGGAACGCGGCCGGGCCGAGCTCGCGCATGAGCGCGAGCTTGTCGTCCATGCGCATCGCGCCGTGCAGCGGGAAGCGCCCGCTGCCCTCCCCCGCGTGGTCGCCGCCGCGGCGGTCGGGCCCGGAGTCGACCCACCAGGTCGCGCCGGGCGCGCACAGCCTGGCGAGCCCGCCGAGGCTGCCCCGGTCGAGGGCGGTGATGAAGTCCATACCAGCTCGGACGGCCCGCGTCACGTGCCCTCCTTCGTATTTGCATACCGACTGGAAGGTATCTATCACGTCACGCCGGCAGTGCTCAAGCTAGTGTGGCATTCCGACCGGCTGGTATTCTCTCGGCGTGTCGTACTCCGAGATTCGCGCGGCCGTTCGAGCGGTCTGCGACGACAAGGTCGCCCCCAACGCCGCGCTCGCCGACGAGCGGGCCGAGTTCCCGCAGGCCTCCTACGACGCGCTGCGGGCCGCCGACTTCCACGCCCCCCACGTCCCGGCCGAGTACGGCGGCGCCGACGCCGACGCCCTCGCCACGGTGATCGTCATCGAGGAGGTCGCCCGCGCCTGCGGGTCGTCCTCGCTGATCCCGGCGGGCAACAAGCTCGGCACCATGCCCCTGCTGCTGGCCGCGTCCGAGGAGCTGCGCCGGCGCTACCTGCCGCCGGTCGCCCGCGGCGAGGCGATGTTCTCGTACTGCCTGTCCGAGCCGGAGGCCGGCAGCGACGCGGCGAGCATGCAGACCCGCGCCGTCCTGGACGGCGACACCTGGGTCCTCAACGGCGTGAAGCGGTGGATCTCCAACGCGGGTGTGAGCGAGTACTACACGGTCTTCGCCGTCACCTCCCCCGGCGAGCGCGCCCGCGGCATCTCGGCGTTCGTGGTGGAGAAGTCGGACCCGGGCGTCAGCTTCGGCGCCCCCGAGCGCAAGCTGGGCATCAAGGGCTCCCCGACCCGGGAGGTGTACCTCGACAACGTGCGCATCCCGGCCGACCGGATCATCGGCGAGCCCGGCACCGGCTTCGCCACGGCGATGCGCACGCTGGACCACACCCGGGTGACGATCGCGGCCCAGGCGCTG
>NZ_JBEXCY010000065.1:0-55068 GCF_040605515.1 Dactylosporangium sp. NPDC005572
GACCGCGTCGCGATCATGCAGCACGGCCGCCTGATCCAGGTCGACTCCCCGGACACCCGGCCACCCGGCATGGCATACCCCTTGGGGTCGGGCGGCGGGATGGCTCGGAGCGCGAGACACCCCACGGCGGGCGGTGTGGGCCGGTCGGGGTTGGGGCCATCCCGGAGGCTGCCTCGCCGGCGAGGCGCAGGGTTCGGGGCGGAGCCCCGAGAACTTCGGCTCGTGTTGCGGCGGCCGGTTCATGCCGGCGGCCGGATGGGGTCGGGCGTGGTGCGGGCGGAACTATCGGCGCAGTCGCAGGGCCAGGGCCAGCGAATGCTGGGCCCCGGGGCCGAGTCCCGCGGGAGCAGCGGACAATGAGCCCGGCGGACCGAGGTCCAAAGGATGCCGCACCGGTGCGGGCGGGAGTTCGCCGCTGATGCAGGCGGGGCCGTCGATTTGCTCGCACAGGCTCGGCTGTGGGGCAGTTGCTGGCTGGCCGCGTTGTTGTCTGTGCGGGCTACTGCTTGGCCGGCGTCGTTCGCTGACGTGGCTGGCTGGTCGATCCGCGGCGGCGTTGTGTGAACAGTTTGGCGGTGGCGCCGCGCCAGCGTCGCCTGATGCCGCCCTTGCCGGGTCGGCGGTCGTCGGGTGGCGGCAGGTAGAAGTCGTCGCCGGCGAGCAAGCTGATGAGGGCGTCGTGGGCTGGGCTGGGGAAGGTGTAGCCGGGCAGGTCGGGCTGCCAGGTGCCGCCGTAGCGGGCGAAGATGTCGTGCACGTCCGGCCCGAGCTCGAACTCTTCGGGCCCGTCGACGATGAGCAGGCGTCCGTCGACGGTCGTGGTCCGTGCGGTTAGTTGGTGGCCTTGGAGAGTGGCGTGGCGGGCGGCGACGGCGTAGGCGTGCCAGGTGGGTTTGCTGTTGTCGACGTATCGGCTGAAAGTGCCGCGGGTGATGCGCAGCAGTTGCGCGAACGCGGCGGGGTCGAGCAGGTCGTCGGGGTCCACGTCGAGCGGCGCGCCATGGCTGCGCGCCTGGCCTATGTCGGCGACCTTGGCGAGGTACTCAGGTTTGAACGTGGCGATGTCGTCGATGCGGTACCACTCGCGGCCGGTCTTGCGGCCGTCGGGCATGGTGCGCACGCCGCGGCCGGACGTTTCTGTGTGCCACGGTTCGGGGAAGCCGGTGGCGGCGCGGTGGGCGGCGAGGTTGTCAACGGTCTGCTGGCTGCGGCCGAGGAGTTCGGCGACGCCGGGGCGGTCGGTGCACTCGTGGCCGCGGATGGTCTGCGTCTGCACGGCGTCGTGGTTCCTTCGATGCGGGCTGTCCGCCGTGATGTGGGGTGGCGGCCGAGGATCACTCCGTGGAGTGTTCGCACACCCCGGCCGCCGTTTCCAGAACCAGCCACCCGGCCCAGCAGGCCGAGAAGCCAGATGCAAGTTTAGCCGTCGTGGCGGCCACGGTCGACCGCGGTAAACGGTTGGTGGCCGGCGCCGGGCTGAGTGGCGTTCGTGGTCGGAGCTGGGTCTGTCGTGTGGCGGGCAGGTCCGTGGGTGACATGGATGAGGATCCCTCGCACAGGTCGAAGCCCCGGTGGATGCCGGGGCTGTTGTGGGTTGATGCCGGTTACGCGGTGCAGCGCACGTTGCGGTGGTGCTGAGGTGCGTCGGGTACGGCATCACCGCGCGCCGAACCGTGGTTCGTAGCGCGGTGGTGACGTGCTGCGGTGCAGCGGGCGGATTGTTAGGCGCTCTCACCGGTCGCGGTCGGCGGTGCGCCGGTAGCCGTCCGGGTCGGCCACCACGAGTCCGAGCTCGGCCAGCAGCGGCAGGGTGCGTCTGGCGTCGCGGCCGCTGACCGCGGCTGCGGCGGCGATCTGCTCGGCCGACGTGGCACGGTGCGGCTTGACCGCGTCGAGGATGCGCGCCTGCAGCGCGTCGAGGACATCCTCGCGAAGTTGCCCTGCCCGGGTTGTCACAGCTGGCTCGCCGACGCGGCGGATCTCCTCGATGATCTCCTCGACGCTGCTCACCAGGACGGTCCCTGGCTGCCGCAGCTCGATGTGGCAGCCGACCGACATCATCGAGGTGATCGGCCCGGGTACCACCATGGCCGGTCGCCCGAGGCGGCGGGTGTAGCCGAGCGTGTTGCGCGCCCCGCTGCGTGACCCGGCCTCGATCATGGCTGTGCCCTGCGTTGCTGCCGCGATGATGCGGTTGCGGGCCAGGAAGCTGGTCCTGTGCGGCTGCGTACCGGGCGGCCACTCGGTCAGCAGCAGTCCCTCGCCGCCGATCTGCTCGAGCACGCCGGCATTGGCCGCCGGGTACACCCGGTCGATCCCGCATGCGAGCACCGCCACCGTTGACCCGCCCGCGGCCAGGGCACCCCGGTGCGCGGTCACGTCGATGCCGAGGGATCCGCCGGACACGACGGTCCATCCGCGTTCAGCGAGGCCGTAGGCGAACTCCGACGTCACGTGCTCGCCGTAGGTGGTCATCGCCCTGGCACCGACGACGGAGACCGACTGTGCCAGGGCCTCGGCCAGGTCGAGCGGCCCACGTAGCCACAGGCACAGCGGCGGGTCGGTGTCGAGGTGTAGTGGGTCGTTTCCGCGGCCGACGGCGGTGAGGTCGGCGAGTGCCGACGGCCATTCGTCGTCGGCCGGGGTGACGATCCGGGCCTCAAGCCGGTCGGCGCCTCGCAGCATGTCGTCGGCGATGCGGTCGGCGACGGCGGGAGTGCGTCCGATCGGCTTGAGGCGTACGTCGACGGAGGCGGCGAGGTGCGGGCTGATGCCTTCCCCGTGCAGCATCTGGTCGAGGGCTTGCACCGGCCCGGTGCTGCGGACCAGGTTGCCGAGCTCGCGGTTGCCGGGTGTGGTGAGGGCGGCCAGGACGAGCCAGGCGGTGCGTTCGGTGGTCATGGGTCCCTCCAAAGGAGATTGCGAGTCGGGGTTGGTGGCTTCGAGCGGTGTTCGAGCCGGTCGGGCTGCCTGGTCTGCGGGCTGCCCGATGCGGGCTGTGGGTGCCCGGGGTGGGAGTGGATCGGCTGGTCTGGTGGCAGAGGCCGCGAATGGCGTGTGGCCTGAGCGACGTGCCGGCCGGGAACACGGGTTTGGCGGCGGGTCCGGGCGCGGCGGTCACCGCACCTGGGGCGATGCTGCGGCGTCGTCCAGGGATTGCCACGGGGCGACGCGCAGCGCGGCGGCGCGGTTGAACACGTCGCGGTCCGGGACGGACCAGCCGTCGCTGGATCTGATCTTTCGGTCGCCGTGCTGGTCGATGAGTACGTACCAGCCGGCCTCGCCGCGGGCCTGTCGTGCGGGGTCCACTGGTCCGTATTCGGCGAGGTACGCGGGGGTTCGTGCGGTGGCTTGCTCGTGCAGTTCGGTCGCCCAGCGGCGGGCGATGCTGCCGGTCCAGTAGGCGCGGAAGCGGTAGGTCTGGACGTCGCGGTCGTGGAAGTCGCTCGGCGCGGGGCCGCCCTCGACGTCGCTGGGGTAGTGATAGGCGACGCGGGCGAGGTTCTCCCTCCACAGCGTCCGTCCGATGTCGTCGGCGTCGTCTTCGGTGGTGAGGTTCCATTGGAGGCCGGCCGTGATGAGCAGGTCGAGGTGGTCGCGGCTGACGATCCAGGTGCTCATTGGGACTCCCTTCGCGGCGCCGGTCGAGGTCTGGCGCGGCAGACGGGCCGCCGCCGTGGCGGCGGGCAGGGGCGGTGCGGGAAGGCCACTGGTGTGGCGGTGGCGCTGTGGCAGGCCTGCGCGGGCTGGCCGCGCGACTCTGGTGGTGGGGCGCCGGGCGGTGCCCCACCACCGGATGCGGCTAGTGCAGGGAGAGCACGGCGAGCAGCGGCGTCTTGTCGATGACGCCGAGCGCGGCGACGTGCAGGGACACGAGGCCGGCGACGTGGACGACCGGGTGCAGTGCGTGCTTTGCGATGGTGCGGGTCTTGCGGTGCGGGCGTTCGGTGGCCGCGTGCTGGGCGACGTGCCGGGTCTTGCCCGTGGCGGGCTCGGTGGAATCGGTGCGCTCGATGCTGGGGGTGGAGGACATGTTGGTGGGCTCCCATCGGGCATTGTGGGTGCGGCTCACCCGCATGGCGCCGGATCGGGTGATCCCCGGGGGCGCCGGTGTGCCGCGCTGACGGGGCCGGTCAGAGCCCGCCCTATGCCGGGGCTGCAAGCCTCCAGAAAGAAGATCTTGGCGTCGAGCGGAGCGAGACACGGGCGCCAAGATGTTCTGCGCTGGGGGCTTGGCTGTCCCCGGCTCGGGTGGGCTGACCGTTGTGTCCCTCAGCGGCGGTCGTCTCCGGCGGTCGCTGAGATCCCCAAGCCCCGGCAGCGCAGCGGTGCCGCGCTGCATGTGCGCGTGGGGCGCGGCGACATGTCGCCAGCCGCAGGGCCAGGGCCGCGCGACGGGGCGAGCCGTCACGGGCTACGGTTCGCCGCCGCAAGCCTGCTGGCCGCGCGCAGGCGCAGTGATAGCGGCGGCGCAACTCCCGCAGCGGCAGGGGCCGACTGGCGCCATTGCGTCGTTCCCGTAGGATCGCCACGTCGCCCAGCGTGCCGCGCAGCTGTTCCTCTTCGGCCTCGGCGGCGAACCGGTCGGGGGCGACAGCGAGCAGGTGCAGTCTGATCCTGTCCGGTGCGGCCGGCACCGGCAAGACCACCGCCATCACCCAGCTCGGCAAGACCCACGAGGCCACCGACCGGCTGCGCTATCCAGGGCTGGCGCGGATCCCGGTGGTCTACGTGACTGTCCCACCGGCGGCCACGCCGAGGATGCTGGCGGTGGAGTTCGCCCGGTTCCTCGGGCTGCCCATGACCTACCGGGCCAACATGACGGACGTGATCGAGGCCGTCTGCGGCGTGGCCATCGACGCCCGCGTCGGACTGGTCTGTGTCGATGAAGTCCATAATCTGCAGCTGGCGACCCGCAGCGGCGCCGAGGTATCGGACACCTTGAAGTACTTCTCCGAGCGGATCCCGGCGACTTTCGTGTATGCCGGGATCGACGTCGAACGCGAGGGCCTGTTCTCCGGCACCCGCGGCCGGCAGATCGCCGGACGTTTCAGCCTGGTCGAGACCGTGCCGTTCCCTTACACCACCGAGTGGCAGGGTCTGGTCGCGTCGCTGGAACAGGCGCTCCGCCTGCACCACCACCGCGCTGGAACGCTCAGCCAGTTCGACCAGTACCTGCACCAACGCACCGGCGGGATGATCGGCAGCCTGTCCCACCTGATCCGCGGTGCCGCGATCGAGGCCATCCTCGACGGCACCGAGAAAATCACCAAGACAGTGCTGGAAAGCGTGGAGCTTGATCACGCAGCCGACCACTACCGCACCCGAGCGCAGCCCTCGACATGAGCCATGACCATCGGACCGCCGAGCATGACCAGCTGCGCGCTCTGCCGATCGCGGTCCGGCCACGCCACGGCGAAACCGTCGAGTCCTACATCCGCAGACTCGCTCGCGCCAACCACCTGCGCCCCAGCTACCTGCGCCGCTACCTCGCAGGCCGTCCCGGGCTCACCTGCCCTCTACCGCGCGATCCGCGCAGCCCCGGCCGCCGAACCCGACACCAGCGTCAAGAGCCTCTGCACACGCTTCCGCGTCGGCGCCCGGACCGTGGCCCTGGCCATCGCATCCCCCGAACCCCCACCCTGGAAACCGCCCAACAAGAAATCCCTGCTCGGTCTCCCCGCCATCATCGACGCGCTGCTCGAGCGCCAACCCTTTATCTCGGCGCTGCAGGTCTGAGAGCAGATCCTCGACAACACCGATATCGAGGTCTCCTACGGCAACGTCGCCATGGTCGTCAACCAACGGCGGACTTATTTGGAATCTTGCGTGCCTACCGTTCTCGACCATGATCGAGCTTGAGTAACTCGACCTCACCGACGACGAACGCGCCGCACTCGAAGGCGACCGAGAGACCCTGACGGCCCTCGCCAACCGAGTCGCCGACGTCGCAACTCCATCCGGCCCGACACCGAACGAACTCGGCAACGGCACGGCCTTCATTCCGCTCACCGCCATGCGCGCCAGCCTCCGGGAGGGCCCTCCGTGACGAGAGCGCCTCGCACAGAATCTCGGACGCCCCGTGCGGCCGACCTGCACGGGGCGCCATTGCTGCCCCTTTAAGCGCCTGCCCAATAGTTATGTCCGTAACTCGCCCGGATTGATCGGCGTCCCAATGAGTTGGCCTCGTCGGGGTTTGGATTCGGTTACCACACCAAGAACCAAACAACGACGAGGCCGACGTCAGTATGCGCTCTGCGCACGTGTACGCCAACGTGTCCGGCGAGCAGCACGCCCAGCTCGTCGATGCCCTGCACCGGCAGTGGCGGGTCGCCGCCCGCGCGGTGATGGTCCTGCTGTCCGCGGGTGGGATGAGCGCAGGCGAGATCGCCGAGCTGCTGCACTACGACCCGCGCACCGTGCGGCGGTGGATCGCTCGACACGACACCGAGGGTCTTGCCGGGTTACCCGACCGTCCCCGCTGCGGCCGGCCCCGGCTCGGCAGCGCAGGGCTCGGCATGCGGGTCCGTCGGTTGCTGCTCACACCGAAGGCGTGGACCACCGCCCGGATCTGGCGGGCACTGGGACGTCCACCGTTGAGCCTGCGCACCATGTACCGGCGCATCCGGGAACAGGCCCGCTGGTCCCGGCCACGGCTGATCGCCAAGAGCGACCCCGACCACGACAGCATCTGCGCCGACATCCGCCGGCAGATCGCCGCCCTGCCCAGCGGCTCGGTCGTCCTGGCCCAGGACGAAACCCACCTCGACCTCCTCGCTCGCGTCCGGGCCTGCTGGATGCCCACCGGCCACCGCCACCGGGTGATGACTCCCGGCAAGAATGTCCGCCGCACCATCCACGGCGCCGTCAACCTGGCCACCGGCGCCTTCCACCACCACGTCTCGGTCCACAACGTCTCCGTCGTGTTCTGCTACTTCCTCGACCAACTGCTGTCCGCCTACCCCGCCGCCCCGGTCGTGGCAGTGATCTGCGACAACGGCGGCACGCACCTCAGCGGCATCACGGCTCGGTGGCTGGCCGAGCACCCACGCCTGCGCCTCCTGCGCGGCGCCCGCTACAGCCCTCAGGACAACCCGGTCGAACGGATCTGGGCCGTGATGAAACACCACATCGCAAACACCGCACCCGCCACCATCGCCGTCCGGGTCCGCCAAACCCACGCCTTCTTCCGCAACCGCACCAGCGACCAGAACCTCACCACCGCAGCGCCCTGGACCTCACCCTGGCTACCCGAGGGTTACGGACAGAACTATTGATCAGGCGCTTAATCAGTTCCCCAGCGGGGGCACGGGCGCTCTGCTGAATCCAACCGCCACTGGTCGAAGCGATTCACCGGACTCGTTGGGCGATCCTCAGCTCAGTCAGGTACCGCTTGACAATTCGACCCCCGTAGTCCACGTCGATCAGCCGCGCGATGGAGTTCAGCAGTCCGCTCCGCTGCACGTCCGGCAAGGCACGGTGTCCGGAGTAGGTCAACAGCAGATCCAGGTAGTCAGCTGTCGAGTACGGCAGCTCCCACTCGTATCGGTAGAACTTCGCAGGCCCGAATCGCCCCGACGAGGTGAGCTCCCGATCATCTTCGACGATGTCACGAGCAGTCTCAAGACGCAGGCCCGGTGGGGTCGACGGATCGAAGCGCTCGTAGCACTTCTGGATCTCAACGAAGAATGCCTCGGTCCAGGTGCCGCCAGCGATGTGGTGGGTTCCCACGGTGGCCAGCAGGCCACCGAGACGCAAAGCATCAGCAGACTTCGACACCCGCACCGCGGGATCGATCCAGTGAAACGCGGTAGCGGAGAACACCACGTCGAACGGTTCACCGGGCAACGGCCACTCCTCGAACGCCGCCGTAACGACCTCCACCGCGTCGAACGCGGCAAGATTTCGCCGAGCCACAGCCGCCATGTCCGTGCCCAACTCGACAGCCACGATGCGGTAGCCCCGCTCAGCCAACGGCACGGTCGCCTGCCCAGTGCCACAGCCGATCTCCAGCACTCTTGCCCCAGGCGCTACCCCGGCCGCAGCGAGATCATCAAACATCTGCACCGGGTATCGAGGGCGGGCACGGTCATACCGAGCGGCGTCCTCGTTGAAGGTCGCTCGCAACCTCACGTAGTCATTGCTATCGCTCACCATCCGAGAGTACGAGCGCAGCTCCTACGGCAGGCACCCAATTCTCGATACAAGGCGCGGCAGGGTCCAGCCGCTCGCCCGCCTGCCGATCGTTACCGGAGTTCGCAATAACGTGCCCAAATCATGAACCGCGCATGGATCGGCCCTACGCAGTTCGGGGCAACTTCGATGGCACACATGCCCACCCCGAGGTCAACCCAACCAGCATCGTGAAGGGGCTCCAGCATCCATCCGTGCCATTCAATCGTGTCCGCCCAGGCAGCGGACCTGGGCCCCGAGCACCTTGGATGGCAAAGAACAGTTGTTGTGGACGAACCCGTCGGCGTACGCGCGGGGCGGCCGGATGCCTTCAGCCCGCGCCCAGCCGAGGATGTCGGATTTGGTGAGGTGCGGCGGGTCGCACATCGGGAATCGCACCGTCCACGGTTTCCAGCCGTGTTCGATGGCCGGTGTGCGGCGCTGTTCGGTCCAGTCGATGCCGACGTACAGAATCGTGGTCGCGGGGTCGGCGTTGACAGGTGGGCCAGGCACGGCATGGCTTCTGCTTCAGGTGGTGCTGTGTTATCCGCACTTCGTTCCGATACGGTGCCCATTTCCTCTGCAGAGAGCTCGCGTGGATCTGCGTGGTCGTCTCATGGAAGGCCGGGACGCGCTGCCTTCTACGCAGGGGGCGGAGAGACCGCTGAGTAGAGGCTCGCTCCCTCTCGCAGTCCACGGATGAATCCGGCGACTGCTGCGCGTTCGCGGGCAGGCATCGCCTCGACCGCAGAGAGGATCCATGCGACCTCGGGCGAGAAGGCCTCGGTGTGGGGCCTCGCCATCGGCTCGGGTGGAACAGGTCGCGCCACGGGTTCCGGGCATGCGAAGGTCGTCATGAACTCAAGGGACTCGTTCGAGGCGCCGTCCTCCGATACTCCTGCCCGCAGTTCGATGATGACTGCTGCCAGGCGCCCGTCGACAGGGTCGTAGAGGCCGATCTCGTGTCTGTAGCTAACCTTCCAAGTGTCGCCCAGCAGGCGCATCAGGATGTCGCAGATCGCCTCGGCGAGGGTGAACAACTCGAGCGAAGGCGCGTAGAACTCCTCGTTCGGAGTCCAAACCCTCTTGGTGGCGGCCTCAGCAAAGAGATGATTGGTTTCGGCCTGAGGGCTTGCCGGCAACTCGCGCCACCATCGCGTGTCCACACGCTCTTGGGCCCAACTATCGATCGCGACCATGCCCTGCAGTGCCCACCAGAGCTCGAGCAGAGCGTCCTCGTCGAGTTCCAGGGCGGCGGCGTAGCCGCGGACCATCGTCTCAGTTTTGGGTGGACGGTTGCCGCTTTCGGCCATGGAGACAGCGGCCACGGAGAGCTTGGGCTCGAAGGAACCGGCAACATCGGCTTGGTTCTTCGACAAGCGTTTGCGTACGGCCTGCAACACGCGACCGAAGGCCACCGCCGGACTGGAGCCCGCTTTCACTTCACAAACTCCCTGTGAATCGTGTAGTCTCCGTTTCACAACACGGAGAACTAGTGAAATCTATCATGACGCGCCTTCTCGATCCACGAGTACAGCGCAGTCACTCCGCAGGAGGAAGGAAGCTGCACATGAACCGCCAGCTCCCGAACGACCCCGGCAAGGGCACCCGGCTCCTCGCCGACAGGGCTGAGCAGACGGCCCAAGATTTCAGTCGGATCGCGGCAGCGGTCGTGGTGATCGTCGATGGCGTCAAGCTCATCCATAAGGCCGTATCTCCACTCGTCGCGGAGCTAAGGCGACCTTTGACCAGCCCTCCGGCCAAGATCCAGGTGCTGGTCCCGACAAAACGAGTGTGATAAGGCATCGCGCTGTGTGCGCGACGGTCTGGCGGTGAGCTCAATTTGTGACAGATGGCGCCACGTGGTCGCGACGGAGACGGCCTGGAGCCAGCCGGTAGCCGAGGTGGTGCTGTTCTCGAACGACTTCGCCAACTGCCGAGAGCGTCCGAGGCGACCATGGGCGGCCTCGCCGCGCCACGCGTGCCGGACGGGGCGGAAGACCGGCCGCTTATCGTCCCACCCGGCACGGCGGACCCCGCGATCGTCGCGCCGGCCAAGCGTTCGGGCAACAGCATCGGCGACACCCCGGTCCACCAGAACCCGTTCGAGGCGGCAATGATGCCCCCAGCCCCGCCTTAGCCAGCAGCGCGCCGCGTCGAGCACCTTCGAGCCGGGGTGGTTGACGCCAGAGGATAGTGCAGAAAAGCGAGCAGGGCGCGATCTTGCTGTTGCCAATGAACCGCTGGTCGGCGAAAACCTGCCACGGGGTCCGGCCATCAGCGACGACGACCGGGGTGACGCCCAGGTAGGCGGCGTCGTCGACGAAGCGCCACAGGTCCGGATCCTCGGCCTTCGTGTTCGCCGCGAGGAGGACAAGCCGGTCGGTGCCGTGGGCGGCAGCGACGCGCATCGGGGTCGCCCACGACCCGATGCCGCCGTTCTCCAGAATCTGGATGTCTCATGAGACATCCAGATGCCGATGGGAGGGCGCACGTCAACCGGACTCAGCGGTAGCGCCCAGGCCTGTCCATCGCGGCGGCCCACGAGCCGATGCCGCCGTTCGCCAGAATTCGGACTTCCGCGAGACTGTCGGTCGATCGCCGGCTCGGACTGGGTTACCGGGCGTTGGCGTGTGGGCCGATGTGCACAATCGGACACGTGACGCGCTGCAGTTGGCCCTGCCTGAAGCTCGTGAACCCGATGTTGATTGGTGACTAGCGGCGACCGGTGGGACGTCCGTGTACTTTGAATACGTTCTGCACCTGCTCGGCCCAGAACACGAACGGTTCTGTGAACCGGTAGCCGAGTGCGCGTGCCTCGGCGTAGAAGCCCGAGCCAGGTTCCTTGTCGCCGTACTTGTGCGTGACGATGGATGTCAGAGCCGGTCGTCCTGCGTCGCGCTCGTCCTCGAACACTGCTCCGAGCAGGTGGTTCATGAGGGTCGAGTAGGGTTCGAGATCGACTACATCGACCTGCGCGGCGATTTCGCCGTACCAGGTCATCCGGCGGTCGTAGGCGGCGTCAAGTAGTGCGGAGCGAACCTGTTGCTTCGCGTTGTCCCACTGCTCGTCCGTGAGACCGAACTGCGATGCGGTGCGCCGCATCAGCTCACCCCTAACTCATTTTTCGCGCCCAGTAGGTTCGGTCGGTCGCGTTCCGCAGCATTGCAGTGGCTCAGCGGCGCGCCCTTGATCAGGTATGGCTACCGTCAGCTTTCATTTCGCGGCGCGGCGGAGTCGCTTCATCAATCGGTGCGCCGAATCCGCCTCGTGCTGCTTGAGATGGCGCGTGACGCTGGCCGGCCGACCGTGATAGCCGCAGACGCACGCATCCCAGACTTCAGCCCGCCACGCGGCCTTGATCACCGGATTGCCGGGGTGGTAGCCGTTGTCCTGCAGAAGTTGGGCGACGCTGCCACCGAAATGCAGATCAAGGACCGCAGCCTCGGCGATCTTGTCATGGCCTTGAACGAAGAACGCGCCCAACGCAGTGTCCCTCTCGCAACCACACCAGCAAGTTCCGGTTGGGATGATGCGGTCCGCCCTAGTCATGCTGTCATGGTACGTAATCAAGACGCCAAGTCAAGACATCAATTCAAGACCCGGTGGACGGCGACGGCTCGCCGTCGCCGTCCACCGGTGCGCGTGCCGCCCCAGCGTTCGTGCGTCAGCCTTGGATCGGGCAGCTTCGCAAGTGATCTTCTTCGACACCTGCCCGCTGGGCGAGAGAACGATGAACCGATGGTCGACGAAGACCTGCCACGGGCGGCCGTCGGCGACGATGACGGGGCTGACGCCGAGGTGGGCGGCGGCATCGTTCACGAAGCGCCACAAATCTGGATCTTCGGTTTATGTGTCCGCCGCGAGCAGGACGAGGCGGCCGGTGCTGTGTTCGGAGGCGACCCGCATCGCAGCGGCCCAGGATCCGATGCCGCCGGAGAACTGCACCACGTCATCGGCGGGTCTGCGGGTCGGTGCGGGGTGCGGGTGGCCGGCGGTCAGGGCCATGGCGTCGGCTCCGGGGCTCGTGTTCGCGGGTCGGCAGGTTCGGCATTGGGATCTCCCTTTCGTGAGGTGTCAGTGCAGTGCGGTACGCCGCCCGGCCGGTCGCGTCGGAGGCCGGCCGGGCGGGCCTGGTGCTGCGGGTCAGCGGTGCAGGGCCTCGAAGTCGGTGCTGGCCTCGGCGTAGGTGTCCGCGTCGAAGGTCTCGCCGTCGGCGGTGGTCACGAGGTCGGCGCGGCGACGGTTGCGGCCGGAGCCGGGGTGGGCTTCGTTGCGGCGCATGCTGACCGAGACGTTGCGGGCGGCGAGCATCAGTACCGGCGGCTCGCTGTAGGTGTCGATGGACAGCCGCGAGGCTTGGATGATCACGTCGGTGCCGCGGGTGAGCTCTGCCACGCGGTCGGCGAGCTTGCCCCAGCAGATGACCGAGAAGTGCATCGGCGCGACCTTTGCGGTGGGCTCGCCGTCTGTTTCGCGGCGGTTGACGATGTCGAACTTGGTGAACCGGAAGCCGTTCCTGGTGGCGTCGACGACTGGCGTGGTCTGGATGGTGCCTTCGATGGTGACGTCGAACTGCTGCTGCATGGCCTGCTCCAACGGGTCGGGGATGGTGACGGCGGGGGAGTGGCGGGGTCGGCTGTTGGCCGGCCCCGCCGACGGGGTCAGCTCGCGCGGGCGGGCTCGCGGCGTTCCGCGCCCTCGGGCCACAGGTCCTCGGGAATGTCGTGCCGGTTGGGGGCGTCGGCGCTGCGGCGCAGCGGGGTGGAGACGTCGGCGGCGGTGACCTGCAGCCGGGCGGCGGGATCGCCGGTGGCGCGCTCGGTGTAGGCCCAGGCGGAGAGGTCGTCGCGGCAGGTGACGGTGACCCGCTGACCGCGCTTGAGGTCGGCGACCTGCTCGGCGAGGGCGCCCCAGGCGGTGACGTCGAACCAGGTGGTGGACACGGTGACCCACTCGTCCTGGTCGTTCCGGCGGCGCCGGTCGTAGGCGACGGAGAACTTCGCGACGGACGTGCCCTGCTCGGTGACGCGGAGCTCGGGTTTGTCGCCGAGATTGCCGTCGAAGCTGAGGTTGAACCTGGACATCGGTGGCTCCCATCAGGGGTGCTGGTGCGGTCCCGGCGAGGTGCTGCGGATTTGGTGATCCGGGGTTGCCGGGGTGCCGCGCTGACGGGACTGGGCAGAGCCCGCCCTGGGCCGGAGGTGCAAGCCGCCGCGCGAACGATCTTGGTGTTGAGCGCAGCGAAACGGGTTTGGCCAAGATGGTTCGTGGTGGGGGCTTGACGCCTCCGGCTTGGGTGGGCTGACCTTGGTCCGTTCAGCCGTGGCCGCCCTGGATGACCTCGGCCTCTCTGCACGGCATCCCGACCGGTGGCCGCGGTCCCCGCATGGGCGGCCGTGATGCATGCGCCACCACGCACGAGCGATGCCCTGCATCACCCGGACGTCACTGGTCATCTCGGGGATCCGGCTACGCCGCTGTCGCCGTATCACGGGCGTGGCGGCCCGCACGGTGACGGCACCGGGCTGGGTGGTCCGGTGCCGCCGGTGACGATCAGCGGCGGTCAGCTGCGGGGTCGCCGCAGTCCGGCGCGCCAGCCGGACGCGATCGTCCGCTGGGTCTCGGTCTGGCCGAGGCCGACGGTGCGGGCCGCGTCGGTGAGCCGGGACCAGACGGTGTGCTGGTCGATGCCCCCGCGGGCGGCGAGCTGCCCGAGGCGGAACGCGGCCAGGTGCAGTGCGGTGTTGCGGCCGCCGGCGCTGAGCCGCTGTCCGCCGCGGATCACCGGCCGGGGGGCGGCGAGGATCCGGCTGACCTCGCCTTCCAGCGCGGCCTGGGTGTAGCGGTCCAGGTCGCTGATCTGACCGTCACCAGCGGATAGCTCCGGTGATGGTGGCGGTGGTGCAACGACGAGCCGGCGCACTGCGTCCGGGCAGGTCGGCAGGTCGGCTGGGCCGGTGAACGGCTGCTGGAAGGTGTAGCGGCGGCCGGTGGGGTGCAGCGACGGCGGGGCGACGGCGTAGCCGCCGCGGCCGCGCCAGTCGACGCCGGGCAGCAGCCCGGCCCGGTTGCCCAGCCCGGTGGCGGCGAACCACAGGTGCCAGCCGTACCCGCTGCGGACCAGCGGTCCGGCCGGGCGCACGATGTCGAGGAGGTCGAGGATTGCGCGCAGGCCGTCGTTGGTGTCGATGTCGCACACGTCCAGGCGGGTCCCGGTGGCGACGCCGACGTTCGCGTCGGGCCACCGTCGCCACCAGCGGCGGATACGGTCCGGTTCGGTAGTGGCGTCGTGCAATCCGTGCTGCAGCCTCGGGTGTTTGCCCGGTGAGCCGCAGTCGGTGCGGCCGCGGCAGCTGCACTGCCCGCCACTGTCGGGGGTGTGCAGCGGGACGACGGCGATGCTGGCCGCGGCGTACTGCAGGGCCGCGCCGAGCAGGTCGGCCGCCGTGATCTGTGTCGTCGGGACGGTGAGCATGGCAACCTCCTCGCGATGTGATGTGGTGGTGACCGGCCCGCCGCTGCTGGCGGCGAGGGTTCGCCGGGTGGGTCCGGCGTGCAGGGCGGTCCGGGCGTGCGGTCCCGGCGGCGGTCACCGGCTCCAGCTGGGGGCCGGCATCGTTGCCGGTCAGGGCCCGGTCCTCGTGGGCCGGTTCGCTTCGCCGCGCGATGCGGGAGCGGTCCCATGATGCGCTGCGGTCGTTGACGATCACGACGCGACCGCCGGATCGGCGGCTGCGGCGTTGCCCTGCTCGGCGGCCTCGCGGGCCTGCCGATCGGCGGCGATGTGCAGGTCGGAGATCGCGAGCCAGATGGTGCGGGCGAGCTGCCAGTCGACGTCGCGGTAGCTGCCCAGCTCGAACGGGACCCGGACGCCGTCGAGGTGGATCGTGTACGCGGGCATGGTGTCGCGGATGAGGGCGTGTTTGACGTCGAACATGCTGATTAGCACCGTGTGTGCGGCGGCGGTCAGGGCGTATGTCGATGCCTTCGGCAGCCGGCGCCGGTCCTGGCGGTTCTCCCGGTACACCGGCGTGGCGACCGGCACGTCCAGCAGTCTGGCGACGTGGACGGCGATGTTGCGGCCGAAGGTGTGCACGCCGAGCTCACCGACGGTCGGTTCTGTCGTGATCTGCATGGTGTAGGCGTCTTCGGCCAGCTCGGGCGGCTCAGGGGTGGACAACATTCGACGCTCCTTTGTAGACGTTCGGTGCGTGGGTCGTGCGGTGCTGCCCGAGCCGCTTGACGGCAGCCCGGGTGGGTGACGGTGTTCCGCAGCTGCGGGTCGGGCTCCGGGCGCTACACCGCAGGTGGGTTGCGGCTCGGTTGGCCGCCTATGCGCGGCGAAAGACGGCGATGCGGCCATCGCCGAGGTCGACCTTGTGCACGTCGGCGCGGAACAGATGCTCGGTGAACGCGTCGAGGTTGAAGTACCGGTCGGGTATCCCAGCGGTGGCGAACGCTGTCGTCCACCCGTAGCGGTCGCGTTCAGCGATGGCGAACGCGTGCCGGTTTTCGTGGATGCCGGCGTAGTCGTCGCGGAACGCGGCGGTGACTGTGCCGGGGGTCGGGTCGGCGGCGCTGGCGCCGGCGAGGTCGAGCCAGGTCCCGATCGTCGCGGCCGTCAGGTGGTGCTCGGCGGCGAGGCGTTCGACGGTGCACAGCATGGGCAGGCGGAGCCAGGCGCGGTTGCGGCCGTAGTCGCCGTAGCCGTGGACGTCGAGGATGAGCGCGTCGCTGCCTTCGGCGAGTCCGGTGATCTCGGCGATGTGCAGGCGGCTGGCGGGCAGGTCGGCGGTGACGCGCGTCCGGAAGGTCAGGGTTGGGTCGGCCGGGTCGGCGACGAGGATCCAGGTGCCTGTATCGGCGTCGGCCGGGCGGCTGTCGGGGCGGCTGTCGGGGCGTGTCTGTGGCAGGCCGCCGGGGGTGCGCTGCTCGCGGGTGTCGCGCAGCCGGGCGAGCTCGAGCAGGGCTTGACGGGTCAGCTGGGACAGCGCCGCGACCGCCTGCTGCTGGTGGCGGCGCTGGTAGTCGGTGAGGTCGGCCGGTGGGGTGACCACGGTGGCGGCGAGGGTGAGCCAGGCGACGGGAGTGCCGTCGCTGGAGACCACGTACCAGATGGTGTCCGGGTCGGCCGGGGCGGTGTGGGACCGGTAGACGCTCGCGTGCAGCTGCCGGGCGGCGTCCGGGGTGAGGCTGCCGGGCAGGATCGGCGACAGGTACTGGTAGCGCAGGACACGGCCGGTCAGCCGGCCGGCGTTCACGTCGGCGCAGGCGCTGATCCGCGCCCATGCCTCGGTCTGCGAGGTGCGGTTCATCGGCGGGTCTCCTCGGTCAGTTGCAGGTTGGGTGGGACGGTGCTGCGCCAGGTGCAGGGCATCGGGTCGAGGACCGGCCGGTCGTCGACGGTGACGGCGAGGCCCCAGTCGTCGCGGCCGGCTTCGGTGCCGCTGCTGGTGATGGCGACGTGCAGGTCGGCGGGGCCGCCGGTGGGCTGGGACACCCGGATGGTGTAGGGCCCGGCGGTGACCGTGGCGGTGAGCAGGCCGTAGCGGTCCTCGGTCACGTCGGCGGTGATGTCCCAGGTCTCGTTGAGTAGGGGCCGGCCGCCGCCGGCGATGAGCTGGCCCACGAGGTCCATGAGGTCGCCGCTGGACGGGTCGGCGGTGCTGTTGAGGAATGCGGTGAGTTCGTCGACGAGCACCGAGTCCGGATGGCGCGGTCCAGCTGGAGAACCGGTTTCAGGGCCGATCGTTGAGTTGGCGTCGTTGGTCATGAGGTCGCTCCATCAAGGTCATGGGAGACTCGCTGGTTGGCTGGCCCGCACAACGACAACCGGTGTGGCCAGGCAGGCGTCGGCGGGCCGGCGCGGGACCGGCGGGGCCCGCGAGCGCGTAGGGCCCCGCCGGGCCAGGCGGTTGCAGGTACGGCGATGCTCAGCCGGCGGCCGTGAGCTTCGGCTCGACCAGCTCGTCCGGCTCCTGCCCGAGGTCCTCGCCGGCGTCCGCACCGAGGTCCTCGGTCGGGTCCTCGCTGTGCTCCACGGTGGGCTGGTCGGGGTCGCTGCCCGCGGCGTTGCTGCCGGCGACATCGCCGGTGTCCGACGGCGTCGGTCCCTTGGTGTGGGCGGGGCTCACGGCGAGGTCTGCCACGGCGTCGGCGAGGTCCTCGTCTGTCTCCTGGTCCGGGCTGCCCGACTGCTGGCCGTCCCCGTCGGCCTCGTCCTCGTAGTCCTCGTAGTCTTCGTCGCCGGTGGTGCGGGTGAAGGAGTCCAGGAGCTGCTGCTCGGCGTCGGCGAGGCCGTAGCCGTCCTCCACGAGCTGGGCGTACCAGTCGACGACGGCGGTGCGGTCGAATCCCCACCCCTGGCTGTCGGTGGCGCGGGCGAGGTTGCGTTCCTGGGCACAGATCCACCGGGCCACGCAGCTGCGCCGTAGCCGGTCCTCCCCGGCGGTGCGCAAGACGTCGTCGCTGCTGCCGCCAAGGTTCGCGTACAGGCCGTCGACGTCAGCGAAACTGATCTGGTGCACGCGGATGAGGTCCTGGCGCAGCGCGGCGAGGAACAGCCGCTTCGCGCCCTTGGCAGGCCCGTAGGTGGCCAGGATGTGCTTGCGGCGCAGTCCCTCGGCGGCCTCGAGCGCTTCGAGGAACGCAGCGCGGGCCTGTTCAGCCTCGACCTGCGCGGCGATCTCCTCGTCGGTGAGCTGCCGGCCGTAGGTGGGCTTGAACTTCGTGTAGCCGTACTTGGCCGGGTCGGTGCAGTACACCAGCGTGTCGGCGCCGCTGCCGACCTTCTCCACGAACGCGGCGAAGCCGGGCAGGGTCTTGACCTTGTCGGGGTCGAGGCGGTTGCCGTCGCCGTCGATGAGCTGCCGCACGTCAGTGGCGGTGCTGGTGTACCCGAACCCGGCCGGTTTGCTGGTAACGGTGACACCGTCGATGACGAGCTTGGCCTTGGCCAGCTCTTTTGCCTTCGCGGAGGCGATCTTCGCCAGCTCGCCGGCGAGGGTGTGCTTGCGGCTCCACCCGGCCTGGGCGTTGAGGACCTTGGCGAGGGCGGTCGGGTGGTCGCCCAGGGCCTCGATGTTGTCGTCGATCTCGTCCAGGCTGAGCTGGCCGCTGTCGAGGGCCGCGGCCACCGCCTTGGGCAGTCTGCGCAGCCGCAGGCTGCGCACCACGGTCTCCTCCGGCACGCCGCGCACGGCGGCGATCCGCTCGGTCGTCCAGTCCAGGAGGGTGAGCTGCTCGAACGCCTCGGCCTCCTCCGAGGCGGTCAGACCGACGCGGTGGACGTTCTCGGCCAGCTGGGCCAGGATCCGCTTCACCTCGTCGTAGTCCGTGGCCAGGATGCACGGTACCCGGAACTTCCGCACCAGGATCGAGGCGTACTTGCGGCGGTGGCCGATCACGATCTGCCAGGCGCCGTCGTGGTCCGGTGCCGGGACGACCACCAGCGGCTGGAGGATGCCGACCTCGTTGATCGACGCCTTCAGCTCGGCCAACTGCCGGACACTCGCCGGAAGGTCCTCGAGGTCGCCGTCGACCAACGTCCGCAGTTCCTCGATGTCGGGGTCATCTGCCAGCGGCTCGGGTGTAAGCCCGAGACTGGCGCGCAGGTTCTTGCGCAGGTTCTTCGGGTCGTCGACCAGCTCGCGGGCGTCGAGGTATGCGGTCACCAGCGGCGGCAGCTCAGCGTCGTCGTCGGCCGCGTCGTGTCCGGTCGGGTTCGCGACGGTCGTGTCGTCGGTGGTGTCGGTCTGCTCGACGGGCTCCGGCTCGGTGATGTCGGTGCCGTCAACCAGGTCGGTGACGCCGAGGCCGCTGCCGTCGAGATCCTTGGTGGTGGGGTCGGCCGAGGGCTGTAGGACTGCTGTACTCATGGTGCTCGTCCTCCACAAGGAGTGAGAAACGGGTTACCGCCATCGGCCTTCGCGCGAGCCGGTGTGCGGTGCTGGCCCGATCCGCCCGGCCGGCCGATCGGCGCCGGCCGGCAAGACCCAACCCCTGCGATTCCTGCGTTGAGGGCGGGTTGCTGGGGTGGGTCTTGCGGGGCAAGCCGCGGTCGGCCAGGATCGAGGGCCAGCAACCGCATCCGGCCGCCCGCGGCCGCGGGCGGACGCGTCACGGCGCCCGTGCTCCTGGTTGCGTCCAATGCGACACGGCATGCTGGTGGGCGGCCCGGAGGTGTTCGCCGTCGTTGCCGCAGCGGTGACACAGACCGATCTGCGGTCTGGTCATCCCGTACTCGTCCGGGTCCAGGCTGTAACCGGCGCCAAACTCACCCAGCACACCGCGAGGGTCGTTGTCGCCGTCGTCGCAGCCCCACGGCAGCCACCGGCATGCCACGCACCGGCCGCGGTAGCGCACGACACGATCCCGGCCACCCCAGCCGCCGGACCAGACCTGGACCGGCCGGCCCGCGGCCGCGGCACCGGTGAACACGGGCCGCTCGACGCGGACCGCCGGCTGCTGCGGCGTCGTGAGCAGGTACTCCGGGCGGCCGCTCCAGAGCGGTTTGGCAAGCCTCACAATCCGGCATGTGACTGCCGACCGGGACTCGGCGAACGCGCAGGCAGGCAGCGGCGTGTGGCTGCCGTGGTGCTCGATAAACACCCGCGCCTGCTGGTACTGGGCATCGCTGCGCGAGGCGACGCTGTCGGGGACGACGGCGACCAGCCAGCCGCCCGGACGCAGCAGGCGCCAGGCCAGCCAGACATGCTCCAGCCACCGGTCCAGCCTGCTACCGGGCGACCCTGCAGCAGCATTCCACGGCGGGCTCATCACAACCGCGTCGAACATGGTCCGTTCGGTGGCGGCGACGGCCGCGTACTGCTCGAACGTGCACGGGTACAGCTGCACGGCCGAGTGCTTGCCACGTGGTCGGCGGCGCACATCGCGGCCCGTCCGCGGTCCGGTTCGACCGCGACGACGCGCACGCCCGGCTTGGCCCGCCGGATCGCCGAGACAAGGGAGCCGTCCCCGGCGGACGGCTCCAGGACCAGCGCACCGGGCGGCAGGTGCCGCAGGTCGGTATTCGGCACATCGCAGAGTTCGCCGGCGAGGTGGTCCGGGGTGCGGTCGCAGCCGTGACCGGTGCGGTCGGGGCCGGCGCCCCGTGCGCGCGGGGGAGGCCGCGCGGCCGGTTGGGCTTGTCGGCATCGAGCCGGCTGGGACGGGCAGCATGAGCGGCTCTTGTTCACGGTGGGCGGAGGCATGCCAAATCAGCCGCCCGCGCACCGGAATCGGCAGACGGGGTGGCTGTGGGCGAGTGCGGGATGTTCCGGCTGAGATGATGCGGACCGGCGGGTCCGGCCCGCGACCGACGATGCGTCGACGAGCTCCACGAGCAGCGACCGCTGGTACCTGTCGATGACGTCTTGGGCGTCGCTGCGGAGCGTCAGCTGGTGGGTGGTGGGTCACGGTGGCGCGCTGCGGGCTGGCCGGCGGGGCGGGGTGGGACCTTGCCGAGGACCCGGACGGTGGTGGACGCGGCGATGGGTGCGCTGTGGGGGCCGCGGAGGTAGGCGAAGACGTACCGCCAGCGGCGCAGCGATCGTTCGGGTCCATACGGTTGCTGCCGCCAGAAGCCGGAGACCCATCGCCGGACGTGCGGCGTGGGTTGGTCGGGTGTGGCTGATGCCGGTGACGGTTGGGCGGGGCGGGAATGTGCGGAGCGGCCCCGGAGCTGTACCAGCCGGACAGCGGGCAGCGGGCGGCGGCTGCGCCGGTAGGCCCTGGCGATGCGCGGGTCGGGTTCGACCTCGATCGTTTCGGTGCAACGCTGGGCGATGAGCAGCAGCGTGGCAACCAGCAGCGGCACGCCGTCGCCGGCCGCGATGCCCTGTTGCGTGGCGTGGGTGGCCGTGACGGGCAGCAGCCAGCCGATGTCCTCGCGGAGATGTTGCAGTGCCTCGGGCGGCAGGCCGGCGCCGATGCTGCGGTAGGTGGTGATGGTGATCTCGTCGGCGGTGCTGGTCCAGGAGGCGGCGCTGACCCGGCGTGGGCCGTGGGGCTGTGCCCAGAGCAGCAGTCCGTGCGGGACCGGTAGGTCGGCCGGGGCGAGCGTGGTGCCGGCCGGGAGGTCGCTGGCGGCGTGGCGGGCGAGGTCGGTGAGTTCCTCGTCGATGGCGTACAAGTGGGCCTGGTCGAGCCCGTCGGCGATCGTGCGCCGGACCGGGGCGCCGATCGCCGTGAGCGTGGTGGAGCCGGCGCGCAGTAGCTTGGCGGTAGCGTCACGGGCTTTCGGCAGGGTGGTGGCCGGGATCGGGGTGTGGGGCCAGTCGGTGGTGGTGATGAGGGTGGTGCCGGGCTGGCGGGTGGCCAGGACGGTGGTGTGGATGCGGTGCACGGCTTGGGCGGCGATGGTGTCGGTGGCCCAGCTGGCGCCGTCGACGGCCCGGCGCGCGAGGGGCGCGGCCTTGCCGGCGTCGACGAGGCGGGCGCACGTGATGCACGCGGCCCAGGTGTCGCCGAAGTTGTGGGTGGTCTGGGTGTTCTCGCCGATGGTGACCGCGTGGACCGGGCCGCTGCGGATGGACAGGATCGGGTACGGGTTGCTGCAGAAGTCGCAGTCGCGGGCCACGGCGGCGAGCTGGTCGGCGGGGACGGGTGCCGGTCGATGGTCGTAATCGCGAGGGCCGGTCGGGTGCAGGTGGGAGACGCCCCCGCCGGGGGTGCGATAGGTATTGAGGATCCGGCCGCAGGTGGCGCAGGCCATCTCCGTGGGCGGTCCGCCGAGTCGACGCGGAGCGATCGGATCGGCGGTCACGGTTGCGCTCCGGGCTGGTCGCCGGGCGAGGCATCGACGGTGCGCAGCTGTCGGCGCTGCCCGGGTGGCAGAGGCGGCAGGTGGTTCCTGTGGGGCTGGTAGGTCTGCTGGCGTGGGGAGGGTTCGCTGCCGGTGCGGCCGGGGATGTGGCAGGCGGCGAAGGCGGTGAGCGGCGAGCGGAGACGGTGCATGGGCGTGGGCTCCAAGCGGGGGCGGAAACGAGACGGACCCGCCACGTGGGCGGGTCCGGGCATTGCGACGGACTGGGGTTGGGGCCGGTCCAGGGGGATCAGGGGCCGCGGAGCCGGATGCGGGCCTCGTCGGCTTCGGTGAGCAACCTGGCGGGCAGGTGGGTGACGTGTTCGGCCAGCGCGCGGGTGATGCGGTGCCAACCGTCGATCACGAACAGGCCCGCACCGGAGATCGGAGCGATGAGCAGCGGCCGGGACAGGTCCGCCGCCCCGGCCCGGGCCCGGTTCACGCCGATGAGCTGGACGATCCCGGCCAACACGGTGACGTCGACCCGGCGAACGGGATATTCGGCGGCAATGGCGTTGCCGGCGGTGACATCCCAGGCCCAGGCGAGGAAGTGGAACACCTCCCGCTCGGCACCGGCGGTGCCCTGCTCATGGGCGACGTTCACCGTCGCCCCCGAGCGCCGGGCGCCGGGTCAGCGCCGACGGCGCTGCGGTGGGGCGTCTCGTGTGGCGGCCACGGCCGTGGTTTGAGGATCAGGAGCATGGACGTGACTCCTTGGCAGGCGTGAGTGTGGGCGGACCGGAGCCGCACGACGGTGATCGGGCGCAGGAAAGGCATCGAGGCATCCGCCCAGGGGTGGGGCCGATGAACACCCCGGCGTGACCACAACCGCACGCAGGTCGCGGTGCGTCAGGGGTGCCCGGGCCCAAAGGGCCCGGGCGCGGGTAGCCGTCAGGCGTGGGCGGCGGCGAGGCGCATCGCCTGGACCGCGTTGCTCTCCAGGTCGAACGCGGCGTCGGCGTCGTCGAGGGTCTGTGCCACCGACGTGACGGCGTGCATCACGCCGCCGGCGGAGATGTCTGCGCCGCGGATGAAGTGCGCCAGGATGCTGTCCTGCTGCTCCTCGGTGAACCGCAGCTGCTTGCCGACGACCTTCAGCGTTGTGTCGGGCTCCTTCAGCTGCGTGTCCGCGGTCGTCTCCAGCTCGCGGAGCATCTCAGCGACGTAGTCCGCGTCGAGGAAGGCCCGCACGGCGTCGGTGGCCCGCGAGGTGATCAGTTCCAGGGCCTTGGTGTTGGTCTCGGTCGACCACTCCACGACGCCGTCCTCGTCGGCCAGCCGGCCGCCGAGGTGGGCGCGGCGCAGCACGTTCTCGCCGATGACGAGGCCGTTGGAGCAGACCTCGAACCGGACCCACGGCTGGATGGAGAACGCCCCGCAGCCGGTCTCGGAGTTGGTGATGGCCAGCCCCGCGGACACGATCGGCAGGTCGCGGCCGGAGCGGCCGTTGAAGGGCGACCGGTAGTTTGCCAGGAGCTTCGGGGCCATCACCTGGATCTCCGGGGAGATCATCTTCACGTACATGCGGCGGTCGGTCAGGTCGCAGGCCACCACGTCCACGGCCGTGCCGGCGCGGCGGATGCCTTCGAGGGCGGACATGGCCACGTCGAGGTTGTCGATGCGGGCGTACTTCGTGGACAGCACCGCCCGTGCGATCCCGCCGCCGGCGTTGTTGCGCAGGACCCGGATGAGGAACCGGCGGTCGGTGCGGGTCAGCCAGCCGTTGACGTTCTCGTCGTACAGGTCGGGGTGCTCGGCGGCGAGCTTGCGCAGGTAGGCGGTGGGGATGCCGAGCTTGTCGGCCAGGCCGGCGTTGGCGATGTCGTTGGGCTGGTAGACCCCGGCGGTCATGGTGACGCCGTCGGGGGTGAGTTCGGGCTCGGTCTCGTCCAGCACCAGTTGGCCACCGGCGGCGCGCATCCGGCCGGAGCCGGCCTTCACGTCGAGGCGGCGGGTGGACTGGTCACGCAGCAGGTTGATGAGCTGGCCGAGCTGCAGGTTGCGGGTGTCGGACATGGCGATGGTGGGTGCGGACATCAACGACTCCTCGAAGACGCGGGGCATTCGGTGCGCCGCCCAGCCCGCACGCGGCGGTGCGGCTGGTGCCGGAGGTGCCCGTCACGACAACGGGCTGAGCGGCGGTTCCCGAGGGCCTCCCCGTGGGGGCTGGGAACGAGGGCCCGTTGCCCGCCTGAGCGCAGCTGACGTCAAGCCCATGCGCCGGGCCGGAAACAGGCGCCAAGTAGCTCCCTGACCGTCAGGCCAGGGAGCTCGCGGCGCCCCGGCCCAAGCAGGGGCTTGACGACGGCCAGCCAGGCGGGAGCGTGAGTCCTCGAACCAGCCCCACAGGGCGAGCACCCTGCCGCCGTCAGCCGTGTGACGTCAGGCCGGTAGCCATCCGGGCGCGTTTGAGGCTGCGGTTGTGGTCCGCAAGGCTCGCGGCGGAAGAGGCCGTGTCCGCCGAAACAACGCTCCGATGTCGTTCCTCCCTGCCTCATTACGGAGCATCCCTTGAGCACCCGTACGAAGCCCAAGCTTGGGAAGCTAGGCCCGGCGCCCCAGTTCGGTGAAAAGCTGTACACGCTGCTACGTCGACGTCGATAGGGGCCGGTACTGGCGCGGGCCGCTGGATGTCAGAACGCGGCGGCCCTCATCACGTCGTACGGCGACAGGTCTGCGCGCACCCGCACGAACCCGGCCCGGTGCCGCCACCTGCCGGCCTCCTCGTCGAACGCGGCGTCGACGAGCACCTCGACGACCACCGTCGGCTGGACGGGTACGTATACGAGCGGCCGTCGCTCGCCCAGCTGCCCTGCCCAGCCAGCCGGCAACGGGACGGGCCACGGGTGCGGGATGGTGCCACCGCGGCGCTGGGCGATGTACCGAACGAGGGCCTGGCCGAGCTCGGCTGCGTGGCTGGCGGGGACGGGATTGGTGATTCCGACGTACCGGAGCCGGCCGCTGGCGTCGTACCGGCCGAGGAGCAGCGAGCCGGGGGCGGAGAGGGTGCCGGTGACGCCACCGACGATCGCTTCGGTGGTGTTCCGGGTTTTGACCTTGGTCCAGCTGCGGCCGCCGGACACGTACGGGCCGTCGGGCGCCTTGCAGACGAGGCCCTCAACGCCGGCGTGCTGCCACTCGACCATCCACGCGCGGGCCTTGGCCGGATCGAGGGTTTGCGGGCAGAGTTGCAGTTGCGGCGGAGCGCCGACGAGCAGCGCCTCGAGCCGGGCGCGGCGCTCGACGAGCGGCAGCCCGGTGAGGTCGTCGACGCCGTCGTGCAGCAGGTCGAACACGACGTAGTGGGCGGGCCTGGCCGCGGCCTCAGCGGGCAGCCGGTGGCCGGCGACGACGCGGCGCTGCAGGGCGACGAAGTTCGTGCGCTCCCGGGCTGGGTCCCAGACGATGAGCTCGCCGTCGAGGACGCCAGGCGGCAGGCTGCGCAAGAGTCGGGTGACGTCCGGGAAGTACGGCGTCAGGTTCCGCAGGTGCCTCGACTGAAGCATGATCCGGCCGGGCTGGATGAACGCGAGGCACCGCCACCCGTCCCACTTCGGCTCGTAGATCATCCCGGCGGGCAGGTCTGCGGCAGGGACGGCGTGCATCGGCTCGATAGGTGGCCGCACAGCAAACCCCGGTGAGCAGCGGCAACACAGATCACGCTACCCGCGGCGGGAGGATGAAGGGCCGGCCGCGCGATCGGCGGAGGAGTTCCGCCGCCGCGGCCACCCATCCAGCTCATCCTCGCCGCGTCCTCAGCGCTCGTCCGGGCCGGCGCCGTCGCAAAGGACTACACGCCGGTTTCGGAAGCTGGTCGCCGAGCCTGGCGCGACCATCCTGGACTTGCAGGCCGGCGAGCTGGAGCTCGTCGCTTCGGCAGTCGGCGCTGTGAAAAGTGACCTGACCGCCGCTCCAACGCTGGCACGACAATGACCCCGCACAGCAGCGTGGCCCGCTGCTGTCGTGCAATGGCTCAGGGGCACACGTGGTGGAGTGGGCTCTCTCGTTCGCCAAGGTTCGGCCGTCGCGGAGCAGACGTCCCGGCCAGCGAAGCAGTCGTGCGTCAGCGCTTCGATCCAGTGAGGGTCGACCCGGGAGGTGCCAGGTTCGCTCGTCGTGGCCGTCCTTGCCGATTAAGGCATGTATACGCGCGGAGGGTCGCCCAAGCTGCTCCGAGTGTTTCTGGCTGTTTGTGACTTTGCGCGACAGGTGGCGGAGATCTTCTGCATGACTTGGCGGAGGCCGGAGTGGGCGACGCTGCACGCCGGCTTTGCTGGTGTCGCACTGGAGCTCCGGACAGTCCAGAGCCGCCTGACAGACAGGCAGCTTCCAGGCCGCGCACGGTGAAGGACCGACTCGACGCGACTAAGATGCCGGGGCCAGCGGCAGCCAGCAGGGCTCCAACGATCGTGGACCTGAAGCCCTCCGGAGCCACGTCTCACCGCTGACTATTGCCGCTGGGGGCGTTGACGGCGCCTGCGACGGCGATTCCGCAAGGCGGACGCCGAGGTCGGCAAAGATTCCGCAGCTGGCGATAGATCATTCAGCGACACGGACGGGTTAGGGGTACGGCCGCCATCGACCAAATTCACTGAATGCGGCTCGTTATACCCGGCGAGGATGTACGGCACGATGGCCTGCAATTTGGCGCCACCGTCAGGCCCCTTGCCGATGTGGTAGACGAACAGGGCCCAGAACATCCGCCACAGAAAGGACGGGCGTCTGCCAGCGGGCTTGACAAGGAACGAGAAGACACGGGCAACAGTTGTAGCAATCACGGCGTAGCTCCTTGGCCTCACCGGTGCCCGCGTGGCAGGTGAGGTCACGGAACATGCGCCAAGGGACCAGCGGTCATGCGGCGTCGGTCGGAGTGCCCCTGCACAAGCAGCGCGGGCGGGCACGAATGCAGAGCATTCGACCGGCGAGGCGCGATCGGCGGCGACGCACCTCAAAGCACGGCGGCGGGGTGCCGGTCAGGCAATGGACCCGCGGCGGGAGCTATTCCGTGGCATGCATCATGAGAATCAGATCGTAGCACGCGCATACCGTTGTTCGGTTCACTGGGTGCGCCACGGTCAGGCGAGTCTCACGTGGTAGCCCGTCGCAGCGGTCGAGTTCCGCCAAGTCGGCTGCAAGATTTCCGCCATCTAACGAGCAAAGTCACACTGTTCCACGACGCAACAGCCTGGATCTTGAGATAGCATCTCGAACTGATGTTCCAAACGGCTGCGCGAACCGGCAGGTGAACGTCGTGCAATGCGCCATGCGCTTCCCCTCCGCATGGCACGAGCAGGCATATCTAGGGAGGGGAAACGATGTCGGCGGTTGTCGCGACCGCCGCGTTGGGCGACGCAGGACGCTCAGCTGTACGGCTGGCGGCGCTGGAACGTCTCGGCGTTGTGCGACGCGGCCATCAGCGTCCCGGACCTGGTCTGGACACTGCATTGCCGGTCGCTTCCGAGCTGCGGTCGCTGCTGCCGCATGGGCTGGCACGTGGCGGCACTGTAGCGGTCGCGGGGTCGGGCCCCGCGGACACGTCGCTGCTTCTGCTGTTGCTCAGCGCCGCGTCGAAGGCCGGCTCGTGGTGCGCACTGGTTGGGCTGCCCACGATCAACCCGGCCGCTGCCGCGGAAGCAGGTATCGACCTTGGCCGACTGGCGCTCGTCCCAAACCCGGGTACCGAGTGGAGCACCGTCGTCGCGGCGCTGCTTGACGGTGTCGACGTCGTGGCGGTGGTCGCGTCGCAGGTGCCGCAGGCAGCGGTGTGCGGTCGGCTGGCAGCGCGGGCACGACAGCGCGGGACTGTCCTCGTGCCTTTCGGTGGCTGGCACCAGCCGGACCTGCTGTTGTCCGCAGAAAGGGCGGCGTGGGAAGGACTCGGTCACGGCCGCGGCCGCGTGCAGTGCCGCGAGGTGTCGATCGTGGCATCAGGCCGCGGTGCCGCCGCCCGTCCGCGACGCGCGACAGTGTGGCTACCGCAGCCGTCAGGGTTGTACGCCGAGCGCCGCAGCCAGCGGCATGCGCAGCCTGCAGGAGACCGTCCTCTGACCGCCGTACCGATCGTGGGGCGAGCAAAGGAGAGCCCGGGCTCGGTCGAGCGGATGGCGGGCGGCCTGCGACTGCGCGACGAGCTCGCCGCGGACGTGATCGCGTCATGACGAACCCTCGGGGCAGGCGCTCAGAGGAGCGATCAGGCGCCGCCGGGGGTGGCGTCGTCCAGGGCGGCCACCTGTCTGCGGGGGGCCGCTGGTGGGTGGTACGGCACTGGTGGAACAACTCCTGGGGGCGGTTGAACCGCCGTGACGTCTATGTGCGCACGGACGGAGATCGGTATGAACTCGAGCTGCGGCTCGGCGGCTCCGAAGGAAGATCCTGGTCACGGCGATATGGCACCCTTGATGACGCATGCGATGAGGCAGTGCGGCACATGGCCTCCGACCAGCGGTGGACGGATATTACCGGCGCGCACGGACTCCCGCCCGATTCCCCCGATAGGCGGCCCTCGACAGGACCGCCCGGTCCCGGTTGAACTGATACCGCGAACCAGTGGGGCTGTTGCTACGCACCTGCCGGGCGAACGGCGGCAGTCGTCTGGACCCGTGGCGGCAGCCGCCGAGGGCCGTCTCGCACCTGACGGATCAGCTAATGCGTGGCAGATCGCCGAACGGGGTCCATCGCACGCCGGTATCTCCAGTGCGAACTGATCTCAGCCGTAGCCGAAACTCCTCGGCTACACCAGGAGCGCTAGCCAACAGTGGCACGGCTGCGGCGATCATCTTCAGTTCGCGTGCCTCTTGGAGCAAGCGCCAGGATGGATCCCGGGTGATGTCGTAGCCGTAGGCGGCGGCCAGCTTGCTATGTCCGCCGGTAGGACCGAACCGAGCTTCGTTCGCTGGTGGCGGGACGAGGTCGACCTGCCACGGTCCGATGCAGGTCGCATCGAAGTCACACATCAGAACTTTGCCAGACACATCACGGATCAGGTTTCCCTCGTGCGCGTCACCATGCACGAGTCCTGGTTCCACGCTCGCCGCGAACTGCTGCAGGCGAGGCTCGAGCCGGTCGCACCAAGAGAGCAGATACTCCCGGTCGCCGTCGGCAAGTCCCTCGGCGTCGTCGAGACGGCTCCGAGCGTCTCCAATCGGGTCCCACTCCGGTAGCGGCAGCGGAGGGACGCTGAGGCTATGGAACACACGCAGCGTGACGCCGAGATCGGCAGCGTTCGGCGGAGGCTCGTGCGGTGCGACGTAGCGCCACACCGTGGCGAGCAGGTCCCCGTCGACGACAGGCTGGCCGATGCCGTCGGCGAGCCGGATCGTCGGCGCGTCGACTTCCTCGAACCAGGCACCGAGGGCCGCAACCTTGTGCACGCGCGCCTGCAGCCGATGCGTGCGGGTGATCCGCACGACCAGCCCTGCCGATGGAAGCGCGAAGACGGCATTGTTCGTCAGCCGCAGCAGGCGCGCGTCCGTGTCATCGACGCTGAGCTGGTTGGAAAGGCGTGCGAGGACTCGCCGCATTGCCACCTCGGTGAACCGGCCGGGCGTGCTCGTCATGCGGCTGGGACGGGTTGTGGCAGAGCCCGCACGAAGGCCGCGACCTCTGGCAGATGCATGTGCCGTACCGCGTCCCGACGCAGGTTCGCGATCCGTTCTTTCACCCGCGGCGAGGTCAACGTCGCGGCCTGGCGCTGGGCGGTAGTGCCTGCCTGCAGTGCTAGGTCAG
The DNA here is from genome assembly GCF_040605515.1 of Dactylosporangium sp. NPDC005572. NCBI lineage: Bacteria > Bacillati > Actinomycetota > Actinomycetes > Micromonosporales > Micromonosporaceae > Dactylosporangium > Dactylosporangium sp. NPDC005572. Next base: position 29,705 of record NZ_JBEXCY010000065.1, read on the forward strand.
GTGCGTCTGCCAGGAAATAGGCGCTGGCCAGACCGACCTGGTTCAGAACAGTGCTACGGGTGTTCTGCGGGCCGAACGCGTTGATTGCGTCGGTGACCCACAGCACCGCGTCCCCGCCCTTCCGGGGGTCAGCGCGTGCCCAGTCGCGGTACACCCGACCGTACTGGGCGAGCAGTTCGCCCTTGTCGAGGAAGCCAAGCCATTCGGGTTCGTTGCTAGGGTCAACGTCCGTGAATGCATCGCTGGAACAGTCCAGCGCCTGCTTCGCGCCCTCCCAATCGCCGATCGCCCCTCGGGATGCCGCTTCAGCGCCGCGCAGGATCGTGGTAAGCGCGGGTGTCGCGTCGAGCTGGTGGTGCGCCAACCGCAGGATATCCAGCGCATCGCGGTTGTGGCGCAGGTGTTGCATCTGCTTGGCCTGCCCGTATCGAACATGGGCGACCAGCTGCCTGTCACCGGCCTCGATGGCGAAGCGCTCCGCAGCAGCGAAATGCCGCTGCGCGTCGCTGTGCCGTGTCGCGTCGAACGCAGTCCAGCCGGCCAGATGTCTGGCAGTGGCGATCGCAACCAGCAGTTTCGGACGTACAGCATCGCTGACCACATGATCCAGCAACGCCGAGGCGGACTGCGCGAACCGGCCGACATCGCTGGCCAAGTCGCCGCCTCCGAACTCCTGATCGGCCAGCCGGTACAGGCTCGTGAGGGCATTGAGACGCGAAACGTCGGCAGGACCGATCCGGCGGCGCGGCCCACGGCCTGCGCCGAATACTCCAGTAGCGGCAGTCACGGCGGCTAGGCCCACGAGGAGCGATCGGCGGCGGACATGGGCTGTAGCCAGGTCCACATCGTCACCCCCGTCTAGATCCAGCGGTACTACCACACCGGACTCAACCGGCTCGAGCGACGTCGCAGGCAGCTGCCATTGGTCGTCGGCCTCGATGATCCATGCTGCAGGCCGATCCAGCCCGTTCGCAAATAGTCGTGGGTCACGGTCGGGGGACGGCCGATCGGCGACGGACACGATGTGGCCGTCTGCCTGAAGCGACTCGTCTTCGGACAGCTCAAGATCACTAAGGCCGCGTGTGCTGATGCTTGCGCCTGCACCAGTCTGGTGGAGATCGCTATGGCCCCGCTCCGGCGCGTAACCCGCATCTGTGACGCGTGTGCTGTACAGGCCGAGTTCGGCATCGGTCGCAGCATCGAGCACCCGACGCAGCGCGGTACGACGCTCCTCATGCGGCCACCGGGTCTTGCCCCGCTCGAGTTTGCCGACCCAATGTTCCGTGACGTAGAGGTGCTCGACGTTCCGGCCTGTCGTGTTGGCCTCGTCGATCGCGGCGTTCACGGCATCAGCGAGCTCGGCTCGGCTCATCCGCTGACCGGGCCGGCGCGGAGACGGTAGCTGCAGGCGCGCAGCTCGAAGCTCTCGATTTGGGGGAAGTACGGCGTCCGGTCGATGCGGCACGACAGCACCTCCATACGTCGATTCTGGGTCGTGAGTGACTCGCCACACTGAGTACAGGTCTGAATGATGTCAATCCGCGTGCCATGACGCCACCCCATCCGACACTCACGGGGGCATGCATCAAGGTCGTCTCACTGTATTCCGCGGCTCGACCGGCCGCTGGAATGCGCCCGCGCGCGTGGTTGCAGCGAGAGGGCGGCCTTTGAACCTCCTGGCTGGATTGAAGACCTTGGTCGCCTGCCGCCCTTCGGGGTCTCGCTGACGTCATCTTTTCGCGATACCCGGCGTACAGCGCTTGCCGGCGGCCCATGCGCTCGCCGTCGCGGGTCCACCAGCCACTCGCACAGCCGTCGGCCGTCGCCGAGATGATCGTGTCCTGGCGGCGCCGGCCCGACGCGCGAGTGGTCACAAATCGCGTCGCCGAGATCGATGTCTGGGCGGAGCCGTGCGTTCTCCAAGGCGCTGGCCTATTGCCAATTCGAGCCGAACGCGCGAGCCAGCTGATCGGCGGAGCATTGGTGTTCTTCACGAACTCGACGAATCTCCGTCGCCAATCTACGACGGCGAAAGTAGGGGCTGGGGACAGGGCACGGGCGGCCCCCTTCCTGTGATCAGGCGCCACGCGACGCAATCATCGATGTAAAAGCCCAGGTCAGGCCGTGGTGGAACACGTCAAGGAACACGTAGAAGAACATGAGGTGGGCATTCCCTCTGGTTCCGGCGTCGGTGATCGTTAACCCCGCAACGAGTTGTCTGTCGATGGCTTGTGCGGTGACGCCGTCCGATCGTCCTGCCTGCTGGTGTGGCGTAGTTGCGGCGGCATACCGGAATTCCTCCGAGGAGACCGCCGTGAACACCAAGTTCGGCGCTGGAATCGTCCAGGCGGCTGAGCACCCAGCAGTCGACACCGCGCTGCGGACTCTGGCCCACGACCTGATGAGCGCGCATGTGGCCAACGAAGACGGCCGGTGTCGAGAACCGGCCTGTGCGACTGTGGCTTATCCCTGTGTCGTTAGGCGCGTTGCTGCGGAACTCTCGGACGCCAGTAGCGGGTCGTGGCCGCGGCAATGGACTGCACGAATCGATGCGCAGTCCTGTGGCATTCGCGTCGTGGCGGCTCGGTCATGAGTGCTCCGGGCCGTCGGGCAGGTCGTTGGCTCCGGAACCGTGCGATCCGGACGAAGCTCTCGATCATCCTCACGATCCCTGTTGTCGCTGTTGTTGTTCTCGCGGCGCTGGTGTTCTTTGATGCGTACGGCTCGGGGCAGCGGGCGGAGGAAGCGCGTCGTGTGGTGGCGTTGGGTGTCGACACTGGCGCCCTTGTCGCACAGTTGCATCACGAGCGGGCGGCTGCCGCGCTTGTCTTTGCGCCGGGGGGTGGTGACGGCCGGTCGAACGCTGGGTACCGTGCCGCGGTTCAGGACACTGATGCGGCGGCCGTAGCGTTCCGTGAGCGCAGCGGTGGTATCAGCGTTTCGCCGGACGTGCGGTTGGTGCTCGACCGGATCGGTGATGGTCTGGAGGACCTGTCGGCGTTGCGTCGTCAGGTGCAGGATGACCCGCGGGCGCTGTCGAGCGTGATCCTGTTCCGGTACCGGGCACTGATCGCTGACCTGCTGACGTTCCGGGCGTCGCTGAGTCAGATCGGTGTTCCCGCGGCCACGGGCAACGAGTTACGTGCGGCGGCAGCGTTGTCCCAGGCGATCGAGGCGCAGGGTTTGCTGCAGGTCGCGGTGATCCGTGCGCTGGCTGGTGGGGTGCTTACGCCCGCCATGCAGCAGGAGATCGTCGGCGCGTCCAGCATGTTCGGTGAGTCGTTGACGGACTTCCAGCTGTTGGCGCCGGCCGTGTGGCGGGCACGGCTCAACACGGACGTGACCGGCCCGGTTGTGGCCGGTGCGGAGCGTGATCAGGGTGTTGTCACGCGGACCCCGCCGGGCGAGCGGGTGAAGCTCGCGGTGGACGCGGCCGGGTGGTCTTCGGCCATGACAGCGCGCATGGACCTGATGCATGCCGTCGAGGCTGCGATCGACCGGCAGATCCTTGCCGAGGTTGCGGCGCAGCGTGACGCCGCTCGGCGTTCGGCGGCGATGATCGCGGCGCTCGTGCTGACGGTACTGGCGCTGACCGCTGGCGTTGGCGTGGTTGCGGTCCGGTCGATGAGCCGGTCGTTGAACGGTCTGCGTCTGCAGGCGGCGGATGTCGCGTTGAACCGGTTGCCGACCCTTGTGGCGAAGATCGACGCGCAGCACGCGGACGCCGCCGCGGTCCGGGAGCTGGTTGCGGCGGCAGCGACGCCGATCGCGGTGGACGGCCGGGACGAGGTGGGCCAGGTCGCGACCGCCTTCAACACTGTGGTTGCGGCCGCGGCGGGTCTGGCTGCCGGTCAGGCAGGGGCTCGCGCGTCGGCAACGACGATTGTCGCGTCGCTGGCCTGGCGGTTGAAACGCCAGGTCGATGAGGTCGCCGGAGAGCTGGACCGGGTTCAGCGGGATCAGGTCAATCCGGAGGTATTGGCCGGCCTGTATCGGGTCGATACTGCCGCAACCCGCATCCGCCGGCGGGTGGCCAACCTACTCGTGCTGGCTGGCCAGCACAGCCGGGGCCGTTCCGAGCCGGTGTCGCTGATCGACGTGCTGCGGGCGGCGGCGCAGGTCGTCGCCGGCTATGAACGCATCGACGAGCGGGTGAGCGACGCCCGGATCTTCATCCACGGTTCAGCGGTGGACGACCTGGTGAGCCTGTTGACGGAGCTGCTCGACAATGCCACGAGCTACTCGCCGCCCGAGTCGCAGGTGTCGCTGCACGCTGCGGTGACCGGTGATCTGCTGCACCTGCAGATCGCCGACCGGGGACTCGGCATGAGCCCGGAGGCGGCGGCCCGGGTCCGTGCGATGTTCGCCGCGCCGGGGGTCTTCGACGAGCACGCCGCCCGGCACATGGGTATCCCCGTGGCCGCGACCCTCGCGTACCGGCTGCAACTCTCGGTGGCGTTCCGCAGTGAGCAGCAGGCCGGCACCCGGGTCGACGTCACCGTGCCATCGCACCTGTTCATGGTGCGGCCGGATCTGGGGCTGCCGCCCGTCGAACTCCCAACCGCCGCGGTCGACGAGCCGACACGTGAGCTGCGACGGCAGGGACCGCCGAGTGCCCTGACAGCGTCAACCTGGCGTCCGCTGGCTGTCGCGCCCAGCGGGCCGGGCTGGGGTCAGCAGCTCGCCGCGACGACGCCGATCTTCGACGAAGTCTCCAGCCGCAGGTTCGTGACATTCCCGGAGCCCGGGCCATTCCCGGATGCACCTACGGAGCCGCTGGTTCTGGCCCACACCGAGTCCAATCTGCCGATCCGGCAACGCGGCCGGCATTACTACGAGGTGCTCCCGGCCGCGTCGACGGTCACCGCTGCAGCGGCTCCGATCCGCCGCGATCCCGCACACATGCGACACCAGCTCGCCGGGTTCCAAGCCACCAGCCGGCGACGCTCCCTGCCCGCTCAGCCCGCTCACCTCGTGGAGGCACCGCAATGAGCCAGCAGCACCATCTGAGGTCCCCATCGCCGGACTGGGGCTACCTCCTGGACAGCCTGTGCCGGACGCCCGGTATCCACGGCGCGATCGCCACCTCGTCGGACGGCATGCTGCAGGCGCACCGCGGCCTGGATCAGGACGTCGCGGAGACCCTGGCGGCCAGCACGTCGGGCCTGTCGTCGCTGGCCAACGCGACGGCGAGGGTGCTCGGTCAGGGCGTCGTCACGCGCAACCTGATCGAGTACGAGCGCGGCTACCTGTTCGTCGACACGGTCACCAACCTCTGGGTGCTGGCTGTGGTTACCGGGCCCGACGCCGATCTTGGTCAGGTCGGCTTCGAGATGAACCGGCTCGCCGAAGCGGTGGGCGGGGTGCTGGAGCCCGCGGCCCGGGGACCACGCGCCGGATGACGGTCGACGCCGACCGCGGCAGCACGCCGAGGCCGCAGATCGGCGACACCGTGCCGTTGCGCCACCTCGACGCCGGCAATCACCACGACGTGCGGAGCGTGCTCGTGCTGCTCATCGAGCACGCGCTCGCCACGCGCCGGGGCCGGGCCGGTCGCCCGGCAGCCCCTACCCGATTCTGAGGAGCGCACAACAATGCCTGACAGGTACCGACGACGCCGCTGGACCGCGGCCGCCGGGCTGCTGGCCGCAGCGACGGTGCTGGCCGGCTGTGCCGGTTCGGCCGTGGACACGTCGACACCGAAGACGAGCGCCAGTGACCCGCTGGTGGTGGGATACCTCGTGCCGCAGACCGGCCCGTACAAGGCCACCGGCACCGACCTGCTCAACGGCTTCCAGCTCTACCTCGACACGCACGGTGGCAAGCTCGGCGGCCGGACCGCGAAGCTGGTCGTGCAGGACGAGGCCGAAGGTAAGCAGACCGCGGCGAACGCGGCGAAGAAGCTCATCGAGCAGGACCACGCCACCGTCCTGGCCGGCGGCGCCACGGCCGACACGACGCTGAGCGTGCAGGACCTGATCGCCCAGAAGCAGATTCCGTTCGTCGGTACCGGCGGCCGGCCGTCGACGCTTGCCGCGGACAAGCTGCCGTGGATCTGGCACACCTCGTGGCTGTCGCGTGAGGTCGGCGCGGCGATCGCGGAGTACGTCAAGACCACGGTCGACGGCCCGGTGTTCGTGATCGGCCCCGACTATCAGGGCGGCTACGACAACGTCAACGGGTTCGTCGACGCGTACAAGGCCGCCGGCGGGGTGATCGCCAACGACGGCGGCAAGCCGACCTGGACGCCATGGCCGGCGACCACGAACTTCGTGCCGTACTTGTCGAAGGTCGACCCGGCGAAGGTCAAGGGTGTCTTCACCTTCTACGCCGGCACCCCGGCGGTGGGGTTCGTGCAGCAGTACGCCCAGGTCCTCGGCGGGAAGGTCCCGCTGTTCGCGGCGGGGTTCCTGACCGACGAGTCGATACTGGAAGCGCAGGGCGCTGCCGCGGACGGCATCCACACGTCGCTGCCCTACGCCGCCGACCTGGACAACCCGGCCAACAGGGCGTTCTCCACCGCGTTCACCAAGGCGTACAACGCCAGCCCACGGCTGCTTAACGTGACCGGCTACGACGCGGCCGCGGTGATCGACGCCGCCGCGATCGCGGCCGGGCCGGCCGCGACGCCCGCCGAGATCAACGCGGCGATCGGCAAGCTCGGCCAGATCGACAGCCCGCGCGGGCCGTGGCGGTTCTCCAAGGACCACAGCCCGGTGCAGACCTACTACCTGCGCAAGGTCGGCGCCGACGGCCGCGGCCGCGCCAACATCCTCGTCCAGCCGTTGACCACCCTCGGCAACTGACCCCCTCGGAGGGCCCCGATGAGCACCGCACTGACCGCCACCGGCGTACCGCCGGCGTACATGTTCGACAACGCGACCGATGAGGCCGCGCGTCAGGTGGAGCTCCTGGCCGGCATCCTCGACCCGCACACCACCGAGGTCCTGGACCGGCTCGGTGTCCGGCCCGGCTGGCGGGCGCTGGAGATCGGGCCCGGCGCGGGCACCATCGTCGCGCAGCTGGCGCGGCGGGTCGGCCCGACCGGGAAGGTCGTGACCGTCGATCTCGACCCACGCCACGTCCGGCCGGCACCCGGCGTCGAGATCGTCACCGGCGACATCCGCACGGTCGAGCTGGAACCGGGCAGCTTCGACCTGATCCACGCCCGCCTGGTGCTCATGCACCTGCCCGACCGCGAGGAACTCCTTGCCCGGCTGGTAGGGCTGCTCAAACCAGGGGGTGTGATCGTCGTGTCGGACTGGGACTGCACCTGGAGAGACATGCTCATCGACGCCCCGCCCGCCGTGCGGGAGGCGTTCACCCGGTTCCAGACCGTGCTGACCGACATCGCGGAGGAACACGGCGTCGACCCGTCGTGGGCTCGCGAAGCGCCCGCCGCGATGCAGCGGGCCGGGTTGGTCGACGTCGCCGCCACCGCCTACACGCCGCTGTGCCGGGGCGGGGAGCCGGGGCTGCTGTTGCACGCCAGCAACTCCAGGCAGCGGGAGGCGGCGCTGCTGGCCGGCGGGATGACCGCCCAGGCGCTCGAGACCCTGCGCGTCGGCATGACGGACCCGGCCGCACTCGGTTTCGCCTACCTGATGTTCACCAGCGTCGGCCGTCGTCCCGGCGTCTGACTGTCCGCGCACCGAGGGGGAGTGGAGGCATCGTGACGGTGACGCCGGTGGATGTTCTGGACGCGGTGGCGTTCAGCTCGCTGCTGTTCGTGGTGGCAGCCGGTTTGACGCTGATGTACGGCGTGATGGGCGTGCTCAACCTCGCCCACGGCGCCTTGTACCTGACTGGCGCCTACCTGGCGTTCCTGCTCTCCCACGGCAGCCTGCTCTCGCTTGGGCTGGCCCTCGCCGCCGGTGCCGCGCTCGGCGCCGGCGGCGGCGCCGCGTTGTACGCCGCGCTGCGCCCGGTCCGCCGCTACGGCCACCTGACCGAGGCCATGGTCACCCTCGGCGTGGCGCTGCTGCTCGAGCACGCCTACACCAGCTGGACCGGCGGCGCGCCGCCGCCGACCCCGCCACCCCAGGCGCTGGCGGGCAGCATCACCGTCGGTGTCCACGGTTACCCGGTGTACCGGCTGCTCTTTCCGGTCGTGGCGGTGCTCATCGGCGTCGGGCTGCATCTCATCGTGCGGCGCAGCCCGGCCGGGGTGCTGCTGCGTGCCACCGTCGCCGACCCGGACATGGCCGCAGCGACCCGCATCCCGACCCGTGCCGTGACCGTGACCGCGTTCGCGGCTGGCGGCGCCCTCGCCGTCGCAGGCGGGATCCTCGGCGCTCCGTATCTCGGCCCGGCCCCGGGCGTGGGCACCACCATGCTGGTCGCGTGCCTGGCCGTCGTCGTGATCGGCGGCGTCGGCTCGATCCCCGCCACGGCTGGTGCCGCGCTGCTTGTCGGCGGTGTGCAGACGGTCGGCGCCGCCGCGGCGCCCCTCGCGGCCCCGTTCGCCCTCGGACTGGCCATGCTCGCCGCCCTGCTTCTGCGCCGCCCCAGCACCGCGAGGACCGCATGACCACCACGGCAGCCCCAGCGACGACGCCCACCGCCGGAACCGCCCAACGCAGACTTCGCGACAGCAGCGCCCGAGGCGGCAGCGTTGGCCGGGCGGCCATACTCGCCGCAGCCGGGATGCTCGCCGCCGCCCTTCCACTGCTGCTGGACGCCTACACCGTCAGCCTCGCCACCAACGCGATCATCCTCGCGCTGCTGGCAATGAGCACCCAGGTACTCACCGGCGTGGCCGGGCTGCCGACCATGGGCCAGACCGCCTACCTCGGCGTCGGCGCCTACACCGCCGTGCTGCTCGCCCAGGCCGGTATCAGCTCCGGTCTGGCCCAGCTCGCGGCCGCGGTCGCGGCCGCCGCCGCAGCCGCGGCCGTCACGGCGCCGCTGGCGCTGTGTACCCGCGGCCCGGTGTTTCTCATGGTGACCTTCACCATCGGCCAGCTCGCCGTCACCACGGCGAGCAAATGGAGGGCTGTCACCGGCGGTGACGAGGGCGTCAGCGTCGCCCCGATCACCCTGCCCGGTCTGGCCCCGTTGACGCTCGACGGCTACCTGTACTGGTACGCCCTGGCCGTCTTCGCCGTCGCCTGCGTCGGCGTGTGGTGGCTGCTGCGCTCCCGGCTGGGGCTGCTGCTGCGCGGCTGCGCCGCCCACGAGCCGCGGATGGCCGCGCTCGGCCACGCCGTTATCGCCGAGCTCACCGCCGGCTACGTCATCGCCGGCGCGATCGCGGGCGCCGGCGGGGCACTCTTGATCGCCGCGCACCGCTACATCAGCCCCGCCGACTTCGGCTTCGACATGGCGACGATGGCGCTGCTCGCCGCTGCGCTCGGCGCCGGCCGCATGTGGGGCGCAGTGGCTGGCGCTGTTGCCGTCGTCGCCACCCGGGACCTGGCCGGGGCCGCGATCCCGGGCGGCCACGGCATCGCACTGCTCGGCGGGCTGCTCCTCTTCGTCGCCTATACCCGTCCGGCCGCCGCCCGGCTACGCCGCCGCGCGCCGGCATCACCCGAGGCGGAGGCATGACGATGCTGGAGCTGCACGAGCTGACTCGCCGGTACGGTGGCCTGACCGCGCTCGACGGCCTTACCCTCACCGTCGAGGCCGGGGCCAGGCACGCGGTCATCGGTCCGAACGGGGCCGGCAAGACCACCTTGGTCAACCTGATCGCCGGCACGGTCCGCCCGAGCGGCGGCCGGATCGTCGTCGACGGTCGTGCCGTCACGCGGCACGGCGTTGCCCGGCGGGCCCGGGCCGGGATCGGCCGGACCTACCAGCACCCGGCCGTCCCCGCACCGCTCACCGTCGCTGAAACCGTCGCGCTGGCCGTCCCCGCACGGGCCGGGCGACGTGATCGGGTGGCCGCCGTGCTCGACGAGGCCGGGCTGCTCCCGAACGCCGACCGGCCCGCCGGGCAGCTGCCGTACGGCCAGCAGCGGGTCCTCGAACTGGCCACCGTCCTCGCGCGCCGCCCCCGGCTGCTGCTGCTCGACGAACCCTCCGCGGGCCTTGACCAGGCCGACGTCGACCGGCTCGCGCGGTTGCTGGCCGGCCTGCCCGGCCACGTCACCGTGCTGCTCATCGACCACCGCCTCGACCTTGTCTGGCGGGTCGCGACCACCGTCACCGTCCTGGATCTCGGCCGGCACCTGCGCACCGCGGACCCGGCAATAATCCGGGCCGACGCCGCGGTGCAGGAGGCATACCTCGGCGCCACGGACCCTGCCCAGCCCCGCACCACCCGCCACGCCACGACGGGAGCCCAGGTGTTGACTGTGGTGGGACTGGACGCGCACCACGGCGGCGCGCCGGTGCTGCACAAGATCGCGCTGCACATCAGCGGTGGCGAGATCGTGGGTGTGCTCGGCCGCAACGGCGCCGGCAAATCGACCCTGCTCACCAGCATCGCCGGCCTGCACCGTGCCCGCACCCCGCACAGCGTGCATCTGGCCGGCCAGCCCGTGCCCCGCGAGCCGGGCGGCGCGGCCGCCCTCGGCATCGCGATCGTCCCGCAACACCGCCGCCTGTTCACCGGCCTGACCGTCGCCGAACACCTGCACAGCGCCGCCACCCGACCGCCCGCCGGGCAGGCGCCGCGCCGGTGGAGCGTCGCGGACGTCGTCGCACTGTTCCCGCGGCTGCGGGAGCGGCTCGGGCATCGGGCCGGGCAGCTGTCCGGCGGCGAGCAGCAGATGCTCGCCATCGCTCGGGCGGTCCTCACCGGCCCACGGTTGCTGCTACTCGACGAACCGAGCGAAGGATTAGCCCCGGCCATCGTCGCAGAGCTCGCAGCGGCAGTCGGTGTCCTCGCCGAGGCCGGGATCGCCGTGCTGCTGGCCGAACAGCACCTGCACCTGGTCGCGCGGCTCGCCGACCAGATCGAAGTCCTCGACCACGGCCGAGTCGCGCTGAGCGTGGACACAGCCGAATACGACGAGCCCGAACTGCGCAACCAACTCGCCGGGTTGGCCGGCCTCACAACGGAGGCGCCATGAACGCCGAGCACGCCGCAGCGCCAACGCCCGCCATCAACCGAGCCGATGCCAGCGCCAGCGCCAGCGCAGCAACGTCCACGGCAGGACGGAGACCCGCGATGATCAGCAGCCAGCCGCCAGCACCACCGGATCGCACGTCCGGGCAGGTGCCAACGTGCGCGACCCGATCACTGACCACGCTGGCCCAGACCCAGCTGGCGCAAGGCCACCGCCAACCGGCCCTGGCCTTGCTGCGGTTCGCGCTGCTCGGCGCTGACCTCGACATGGCCTCGCCGCCAGCCGACCTGATTACGGCGGCCATGCTGTACGCCGACACACTTGACGTGCACGAGCACGGCGACTGGCGAAGCCTGCGATGGGCCCGCCGCGCCCACCAAGCCGCCACCGCCGCATTCGGCGCCGATGACGAGCACACGATCCACGCCGCCCGAACCCTCGCTCGGGTCCTGGCCGCCTACCGCCTCGACAATGCCGCGATCGAGCTGCGACAGCAGATCGTCGAGCAGCTCACCAGCCGAAACGGCCGTGCCCATGCAGGCGTACTCGCCGCCCGCGCGGACCTTGCGATCGCCCAGCACGCCGCTGGACAGTGCAGCGCCGCGATCACCGGCCTCACCCGGACGTGGCAGCAGTGGCGGCAACAGTACGGTGACGCCGATCTCGACAGCATCACCATGCTGCTGCAACTGGCGGCGATGCTCGACGCCTGCGGCCAGCACGATGCAGCGGCCCGCCGCATCGCGCAGGCATGGCGGGCCTACCGCACACCCGTCAGCCCGGACATCCGCACACCGGCTCGACTCAGCGTCGACTGGCTCACCGAACCGGACCGCCGCCACGCCAGACTCTGCCGCGGCGCACCCCGCTCAACCCGGCTCGGCAACAGCGTCGCCCGACTCCGGCAACTCACTCGAGGCTGGTGGCGCAGCACAAGTCCCACGCTCCACCCGCACAACCGGGCCTGCCCCTGGCAGGAGCTGTTGCCATGACCAGCACACACCCACCGCGGCCAGCAGCGACGGCCTCAGCGCCGGGCGGCATCCGCCGCGTGGCGGCAGCCAGCGCGACCGACCTCGCAGCCCCCGCCGACACGCTCGGTGCGGCATTCGCTGACACGTCGGCACCCCTGCGAGCGGCAAACGCCGCGGCGCCATCAGCAGGGCTCGCTGCAGGGCAGCACCGGTGAACCGGCCGTCGAGCACGGCCGTGCAGGTCGCACGGTTGGACGACGCCTCCGTCGTCGGTTCCATCCTCGCTGCAGCGCTCACCGATACCGCCGTCGGCGCAGTGCTGGCACCTGGTCGCGCCGCCCGCAAACAGTTGCTGCATCGGGTCTTCGCGGCCCTAGCCGCCGAGGCCGTCAACCACGGCATCGTGCACCTGCGCAGCGACGCCGCCGGGGCGGCAATCTGGCTGCCGGCCGGCGTGGCGACCACCGTGTCGGTGCGAACGCCTCAGGACGCCGACATCGACCTCGCCGTCGTCGACACCGTGTTCAGTCGCGCCCTCGCCGCGCTCGATCCTGTCCGCCCCGCCCCTGGTCCGTCCGTGCTGAGCGACGCCGGAGGCACCGTGCTCGCCGCGTTGGCTACGGTGCTGCGGCCTGCCGTACGGGCCGGCGACCTCACCAGACTGCTGCCCCCGGCCGTGCCGTCCCGCGAGCATCCGCCGCGGCCGGGGGCAGCGTTCCTGCTGGCATTGGGTGTCGACCCCAACTCGCGCCACGACGGTGTCGCCCGGAAGCTGCTCGCCCAGCAGCACGTGACGCTCGACGCTTCGCACGCTCCCGCGGTCGCTGTCGCCATCGACCCTGCCGGGCAGCAGCTGTACACGACGGCCGGGTACCAGCCGCACCACGTCGATCCCATTGTCGCCGGACTCGCCGTGCAGTGGCTCGTCCGCCCGCCAAACAGTGCGACGACGTCGAGAATGGTCGGCTTGGTCACGCCGCGAACCGGCTGGACCGGCGCATGAGCACATCAATACGGCTCACCACGGCCCAGCTGGTCAGCGGATTCGCGAACATTGTGACCCTCACACCTGGCCGAAGCAACGCCATGCTGGCCGCCGACACCATCCGTGAGCACCTGGCCGGTCACCGGGTGATGGGCTGGCTGGCGCCGGACACGGCCACCGGCAACCAACTCACCACCGACCTGACGCTGCTCGTCGAGCATCTCCTCGAACGCGGGGGAGTGGTGGACATGTTCGATGACCGGTCAGCCGTTGCCGTCTGGGCCGCTGCCAACGGTCAGGGGCGGCTTCCGTCGTTGGCGTCGTTGCGCCGCGGCAGCGTCGATGCGGCCTACGCCGGACGCTGCGCAGTCCTGGAAGCGATTCTGCACGCATCCGCGCGGTCCTGCGATGGGCACCTGCTGTTGGTCATTGCCGCCAGAAACGACGTGATCAGCCCGCTGCGCGTGTGGACGCTGCTGCGCAGGCACCACCAGCAGCTCGACGCTCGACGGCTGACCGGACACGCGTTGGCGCTCGATCCCGCCACGCGGTGGCTGATGCGCCGCCTTGGCTACACCAGTGGGCCGGGCGGCGCGGGTGGCCGGGGTGGCCCGGGTGGTCGGCTCCCGAACGGGACGCCGTGGTGGCCGATGCGCCGCGAACCGCAGCCCACCCGCTTCACCGACCCGGCCAGCGGCGGCAGCGGGGCCTGACCATGAACCTCGGATACTCCCGAGGCCGGCTCGCCGACCTCCGCCCGCCGACCGCCGAGCTGGGTGGTGCCACCGTCGTGCACGCCCCGGACGCGTGCACGACGAGACCAGCCGCCAGTTCGGCCACACCGCGCACCTTCGACCGGATGCTCGCCGGCGCAGCGCGACCCGCCCAAACGTATGACAGGACGCACCGATGAGTCAGCACGAGACCGCGCCCGAACCGGCCCCACACCGCGGCGAGCACGCAACGCCACTGCAGCGGATCGACACGACCACCGCCCACCCCGCCCGACGGTACAACTACTGGCTGGGCGGCAAGGACAACTTCGCCGCCGACCGCGAATCCGGCGACAACATCGCAGCAGTGTTCCCCACGGTGCGGACCGCCGCGCTCGAAAACCGCCGGTTCCTGCACCGCACCGTCGCCTACCTGGCCGGCATCGCCGGGATCCGGCAGTTCCTCGACATCGGCGTCGGTATCCCGCTGTCGCCGAACACCCACGAAATCGCGCAGGAGGTCGCCCCGGACAGCCGGATTGTCTACGTCGACAACGACCCGATCGTGCTCGCCCACGCCCGGGCACTGCTCACGAGCCACCCGCAGGGCGCAACGGCCTACCTCGACGCCGATCTGCGCGACCCAGGGTCGATCCTGCACCACCCTGACCTGCACCGCACCGTCGACCTGACCCGGCCGGTCGGGCTACTGCTGGTGGCCGTCCTGCACTTCCTGCGCGACGACGAGGCAACCCACGCGGTCGCCGAGCTGCTCGGCGCGCTCGCACCCGGCAGTTACGTCGTGCTCAGCCACGGCACCGCCGATTTCTGGAGCGCCGACGCTGCGGCCCAGGCACCCCAGCTGCAGCGCGGCAACGAGACGCGGTACCAGCCGCGCTCCCGCGAGGAGATTGCCGGGCTTGTCGCGGGACTGCACCTTGTCGACCCGGACCCCTCAATACCGGACCGTGCAGCGGGCACCACCACGCCGATCGACCGGTCCGGAGAGCAGTTGATGTCGGTCTCCCAGTGGCGGCCCTACCACGACGACCATCAGCAGCTTCGGTACGTTCGGGACGAGGACGTCGCCTGCTACGGCATGGTGGCCCGCACCGCCCCAAAGCCCGGGTCCGCGTCGACCGTCGTGGTGCCCTCCGCGTCGCCGGCCAATCCGGCCACGCGGCTGGGCCCGCAGCCGTGATCAGGACGCCGCGCCGCGATGGCGCCACCATCCTGCGGGCGAAGGCCGCCGTACTCACAGGCAAACAGGACGCAGCCGTCGCCGCCCTCGCCCCTCTGCTCGGCCCGCACGACCCGGACTCCGCACCTGCCGACCGGTTCCTGGTCGATACGGCGCTGCTGTGGGCAGCGCAACGTATCCGCGACCACGATGCGCCGCACGCCGCGGTGCAGTGGTGCCGCTACGCGCACACAACAGCCACGACACTGCACGGCTGGCAGCACCCGACAGCACTGCGCGCGGCGCGTCTGCTCGCGCAGGTGCACACCGCCCGGGGCGAACACCTCGAGGCCTACGACGCGTACAGCGCCGTCGTCGCCGCGCTGTGCCGCACCGATCTCGACGGCGCCTGCCGCGCCGGAGCACAAGCCGACCTTGCGGCGCACGCCGCCGGTCGCTGCTCCGAGGCAGTTGCCCACCTGACGGCCGTCTGGGACTCCTGGCAACTCGACCACGACCCAACCGACCGGACCGGCCTGTTCCTCCTCTACCGGCTGACGGCGATGCTGGCTGCTTGCGGCCGCCGCGAAGAGGCTCGCCGGCGCTTTCGCGATGCCGAACCGGCCCTACCGCCCCCCGGCACACCAGCACGGCTCGGCGAGCGGCGGCATGCCGCAGCCGTCCTCGACGACGCCAGCCGTGCGCACGACCTCGTCTGCCCCCATCAACGCGGAGCCCGGTACCGCCGGCGGTCGGCTCCCGCGGCCGCCGTGTTGCCCATCGACCGCGCCATGTTGCTGCCATGACCCGCTCAGCCCGTGCTCTCGCCATGTCGAGGCCCGCGACCAGCGAACCGGCTGGGACCAGCACACCGAAGCCCACCAGGAGATTGATGGACCACTCCGACCACGAACGGGACGGCCGTAACACCGACCGCATCGATGGGCGAGGCCACCCGGCCAGCCAGCGGCCGTCGCCCTCGCCGCGCCGACCGTTCGCCCGCGCCGCTGCCGGGGCCATGTTCGCTGTCCTCGCCACGGTCGCCCTCACAGCCGGGGTTGGCGATCACGCCACGACGCCATCTGCCCTGACTACCCTCGGGCCGACTCCTACCGCACTGCCCGGACACACGGAGCCATCCGATGCCAGCCCGAGACAGCTCCTTGAACGGTTCGCTGCCGCCCTGACCAGCGCGCCAGCCGATCCAGCCCACGCGGGGGTCGAGTACATCAGCCTGCGCGTCTGGGACTCGTTCGCCGCACCGCCAGCAGCGTCCCCGGACGGCACTTCCCCGGTCCGACGCACTCACCTGTGGACCACGGGCCGGGCCAGCAGCCGCGCCGTCGGCGTGAGGTCAGGCCACAGCACCGCCATCGCTGGAGCGCCGCCGGCGACGTGGGCGAGCGACACCGCCCGATCCAGCCCCGAGTTCCAGGCCCCTTCGAGAAAGGTTCTTCCGGTTGAAACGCCCTACACGGCTCGCCTTGCCACGGCATACCTGGCGGTTTGATCCCCTGTCCGCCACGGACGCGAAATGACTGCCACGGCGTGGTCGAGTGCAGCGCCGGACGGCCCGGACAGCCAGGACGGTTCGGTGCGCCTCGCACAGCGAGTCGGAGACCGGACGGAGCCCGCGGATGCGTGGGATCCGGCGGAGAAGGCTGCGCCGGCCGAGCCGGAACGCCTGAAGACCAGCGAGCCACGGCAGTTCCCTGGCTGGCTTGACCGGCACGGGCCGCCAGACCTCGTGGCGGAGGCCGAGCGACGGTGGCCGTGGGCCGTCGTCCTGCATGCGGGTGACACGAGCAGTGAGCGGCGCTTGGTCGTCGGCAACGGGGTCCTCGCCGACGTTCTCAACGTCTCCGTCGGTCACCCGATTGACACCGCGGAGCAGTACGCCGACGCGTGGGAGTTCGCAGCCAGGCGGCTGCGTCCCAGCAGAGGCGGATGGCTGGTCGCCGCAGCACTTGCCCGTGCCGCCCCCCGCCGGGGCACTCTGATCGTGGACCTGAACGCCATCGCCGCAGAGGTAGCGGTCGCGGCCAGAGTCCGGCCTAAGACGCTGCGTGGACACCTCAACCTGCTGGTTGACGACGGGATGCTGGGCCGCTTCGGCGTGCAGCGTCGGGCGGTCAGCAGCGACTGGGGCCGCTACGCCCTGACGGTGCCGCTGCCACCCCTGGCGATGGCCGCGGCGAGCCCACGATGACTGAGTACGGTCCTGGCCCTACATCGATGACATGCCTCGTGCGTCGGATCTGCGGCCACCGCGTCCGGCGACCTCGTGGCCGCCCAGCGAGCGATCGCTTGCCGCTGACCTACGCACAACCCGCCCGTACCCGAGACTTCCGCCGCAGCCAGATTCGGCCCTGGTCACGGCGGCAGCGGCGACCCGCCTCTTGGCCGGATCGCCGGCAGTAACCCTCGCGCCATCGTGGCGCGAGGTGACTCGAAGGAGGACGAGCATGGCACCCCAACCGTCGGCACCCCACACGCCGGCCGTCACCGACCCCGGCGACGGTTTCGACCTCGACGTCACCATCGTCGAACTGACCGATCCGGGCAGCATGATCAACGTGACGAACGACGGGTGCGGCAGCACCTGCGGCGCCTGCGTGACCGGCGCACCCTGACCGGAAGCTCCTGACCGCAGCCCGTTCCCCGCACTGGCTGGCGGTCCCAACGGCAGGTCGCCGATGGGGCCGCCGGCCCTTCCCGCTGATGAGTAGAAGGGCGTCTGTCATGTCGCGGCGTGATCCGCGGTTTCGTTCGCACGGGGTGGCGCTGTTGCGTGCCACGACCAGTAGACCTTGGAACCTGCCGCGGCTGCCGGACGCGCCTCGGATCGTGGCCGGTGATCCTATGTTGGTGAGCTGGTTGCGTGCAGTGTGGTCGCGTGAAGACCTGGCCGGCGCGGTCGAGCACGCCAGTCCCGTGCTGGCCCGTCACGTCCGCACGCTCTGTGTGACAGCCGATCCCGCGCCGCGGGACGTCCGGCGCGCGGTGCTGGCCGTGATGCGGTATCTGCAGCGGGCGGCCAACCGGGCGACTCCGTTCGGCTGGTTCTCCGGCGTGGCCGCGGTATCGTTCGCCGCCGAAGTGTCGGCGGGCTGGCAGGATCGGGATCAGCCAGTGGTGCGGCCGGATGCGTCGTGGCTGACGGCAGTGATTCGGCGGCTGGAGTCCTGCCAGCAGCTGCTGGACCGGTTGCCGGTGCTCACCAACACCAGCGTGTTCGTGCGCGGCGACCGTCTCGTGGTGCCCTATCAGCAACATCCGAACGCCGCGCACCGTGCCGTGGAACAGTCCCTGGCCTACACCAAATGGGTGCAGCTGGCCGTAGTCGCAGGGGCTGCACCGATCCAGGTCGCCGACGTGCAGGCGAAGATCCTTGGCGAGTTTCCGACGACGAGCGGGGAGCGGGTCGCCGGGTTGCTCCGGGAGCTGGTGCACCGTGGGGTGCTGGTCTCGGCGTTGCACGCCCCGAGCACTGAGACCGACGCCCTGGAGCACTTGCTCGCGGTCCTGGGCGAGGCGCGGGCCGCGGACATCACTGCCATCGCCGAGCTCGTCGACGGCCTGCACGACATTGCGGCCGGCCTGGCCGAGCTGCGCGCGACGCCCGCTCTGTCCCCGCGGCACTGCGTCGGGCTCGCCGAGCGGATGCGGACGGTATGCGGGGATCCAGACGTCCAGCCGCTGGCGGTCGACCTGCGGCTGGGCACCACGCTCACGCTGCCGCCGCAGGTCGCTGACGAGGCGGCCCGTGCGGCGTGGGTGCTGGCCCGGCTGTCCGCGCGGCCGTTCGGCACGCCCGGGTGGAAGGCGTGGCACAACCGGTTCTACGAGCGCTACGGCATCGGGACCCTGGTGCCGGTCCTCGAGGCGGTCAGCGACAGCGGTGCCGGGCTCCCCGACGGCTACCCGGGCGCGGAGTATCCGGAGCGGCCGCTGCCGGGCTCGGTCCGCGACGAGCAGCTGCTGGCCCTGGCGCAGCGCGCCGCGCTGGACGGCGCGCAGGAGGTCGTCCTGGACGAGGCGCTGATCGCCCAGTTGGAGCTCAGCCCGGACGAGGCCGGTATGCCGCCGCACCTGCGGGTTGGTCGGCGGCTGCCGCCACACCTGGAGGTCGCGGTGCGGGTCGACGCCGACGACATCGACGCGCTACGCCGCGGCCGGTTCACAGTCGAGGTGCTGTCGGTGTCACGCGGCGCCGGCGTGCTCACCGGCCGGTTCCTCACCGCACTGGAACCGGCCGGCCGGGACGCGCTCAGCGAGTGCCTGGCCGGGCTACCCGGCGCCGACGAGCAGACAGTGGTGGCGCAGCTGTCGTTCGCGCCGCTGGATCCGGCCACTGCGCATGTGACCAGGACGCCGCAGGTGCTGCCGCTGGTGATCAGCGTCGGTGAACACCGCCCGCCAGGGCCGGGCGTGCTTACGCTGGCCGACCTGGCGGTGGGTTGCGACGGGCGGCGGCTGTATCTGGCCGTGCCGAAGCTCGGCGTGCGCGTCGAAGCAGTGGGACTGCACGCGCTCAACCTCGACACGCACACCCCGCCACTGGCACGGTTCCTGATCGAGCTGGCCCGGGCCAACACCGCACAGGTGACCGCGTTCGACTGGGGCATTGCCCGGACGCTGCCGTTCCTGCCCGCCCTGCGCTGCGGCCGCGTCACGGTCTCGCCAGCACGATGGCGTCTGGAACGCGCCGAACTGCCGTCCCGCGACCGGCCCTGGCCGGAGTGGGACACGGCGTTCGCCGCATGGCGCGAGCGTCGGCGGCTGCCCAGCCTGGTCGCCCTGGTTGAGGGAGATCAGCGGCTGCCGCTCGACCTGGACGAGCCGAGCCACCGCGTCCTGCTGCGCGAGCACCTCGCCGGCGCCCAGCATGCGGTACTGACCGCCGCGCCAGCACGGGCGGCCAGCGGCTGGTGCGGCGGGCGCGGCCACGAGCTCATCGTGCCCCTCACCGCCACCACGGCGCCGCGCTGGCCACGGCTGCCCGCACCCGACCCCGGCAGGGTCGTACGGTCCGCCCAGGTGTATAGCCCAGCCCGGGCGCCGGTGCTGCTGGCCAGCCTCTACGGCGACCCGCGACGCCAGGACACCCTGCTGACATCGTATGCGCCGCAGTTACTGGACCGGCTCGACGGGCGGCCCTGGTGGTACATGCGGTATCGCGACCCGGACCACCACCTGCGGCTGCGGGTCGGCCTGGCCGACCCCGACGACTTCGGCCCGGTCGCCGCCGTCATCGCGGAGTGGGCCGACGAACTACGCGGCGCCGGTCTGGTGCGGGATCTCCGGCTGCCGACGTGGAGCCCGGAGTACGGCCGATGGGGTGACGGGCCGGCCTGGCAGGCGGCGGAGGCGGTGTTCCGCGCCGGCTCCCGCGCGGTACTGGCCCAGCTGTGCCAGCCGGCCCGCCCGGGTCGCCGAGCCCTGGTCGCCGCCCACACCGTGGCGATCGCCACCGCGTTCACCGGCAGCGTCAACGCCGGGATGCGCTGGCTCGTCAACCACATCCCCGCCGCCACGCCCGCCCGGGTACCCCGGCCGGAATTCGCCGAAGCGGTCACGCTCGCCGACCCGGACGGCGGCTGGGCGGCGCTGCACGCCGAGCCCGGCGGCGCCGCGATCGTCGACGCCTGGATGGAGCGGGACCACGCCCTAGCCGACTACCGCGAGCGGTTCCCCAGCCCGCACACGGTCGGGGTTGACGTGGACGACGTGCTCGGCTCGCTGCTGCACGTCACGTTCGTCCAAGCCGTCGGCATCGACTTCGCCGAGGAGGCCATCTGCCTGCACCTGGCCCGCTCCGCCGCGCTGGCCTGGCAGCACCGCCATCTCGGCGGTGCCCGATGAACGCTGGCAACCACGAGCTGCTGTTCGCGGACGCGATCGCCGACCAACTCGCTGACCCCAACGACGTGCCGGCCACGACGTGGACCGCGCCATGGTGGCGGCAGTCCCTCGCCCACGGCATGCCTGGCGTCGCGTTGCTGCACATCGAGCGGGCCGCCGCAGGCCTCGCGCCTTGGGAACGCGCCGACGCCTGGCTCACCGCGACCGTCCGTGGACCGGTGACTGGCGGAGCCGATAGTCACCCGTTCTACGGCGTCCCGGCGGTGGCCCATGCGTTGCGCTGCGCGCACGAGCACCGGCCCGCTGCCTATCAGTTGGCCCTCGCCGCCCTGGATGAGCAGGTCGACCGCGACATCCGGCACCGGCTGGCCGTAGCGAACGCCCGCCTCGACGCGGGCGGTCCGGCCCGGCTGGCGGACTTCGACGCGATCCACGGCCTGACCGGATACGGCGCCTACCTGCTGCGCCGCAACCCGGACACCGACCTACTGCCCGCCGTCCTGGACTATCTGGTCCGGCTGACCCAACCCCGCCACGACGACGACGGCGGCGGGGAGCTACCCGGCTGGTGGGTGCCCACGGGACCGTCCGGCCGCCCCGATCCACGATTCCCCGATGGGCACGCCAACACCGGCGTCGCGCACGGCATCGCCGGACCTCTCGCGCTGCTGTCCCTCGCCGCACACCGCGGCATCACCGTGCCCGGCCACACCGCGGCGATCAGGACCATCCGCGGGTGGCTGGACCGCTGGAACACCGGCACCGACTGGCCCTACTGGATCACCCCCGCCGAGGACCGCGCCGGCCGCTCGCTCGTCACCCTGCCCCAGCGGCCGTCATGGTGCTACGGCGTCGCCGGCGTCGCCCGCGCCCAACAGCTCGCGGCCCTCGCCCTCGCCGACGCCACCCGCCAGCAACACGCTGAGCGCATGCTCGTCGGCGCGGTCACCGACGCCCAGCAGTTGGCCAGCACGACCGACCCGTCGCTGTGCCACGGTTTCGCCGGCCTGGCCTACCTGGCTGCCCGCACCGCCGCCGACGCCCAGGCGGACACCGCCGACGCGCTGAACGCCGCCGTGCCGGACCTCATCTCGCACGCAGCGCTCGCGCCGGCCAACCCTGTACAGGCGGCGGTGGCGCTGCTCGCCGACCCGGACCGCGGTGCCGGGCTGCTCGACGGCGCCGCCGGCATCGCCCTGGCCCTGCATGGCACCACCAGACCACCCGCCACCGGCTGGGACAGCTGCCTGCTCATCGCCTGACCGAACCAGACCACCCGACTGCAGGAGTGGAGGCCCATCGTGACCCTGATACCGCCGTGGCGTCAGTACATGATCTTGTTCCCTGACCGCGATACCACCCACCAGGCCGCCGTCCAGGCGATCGCCCCGGCCCTGGAAGCTGCGCACACCGCCGGGCACCTGCACGACTGGTGGTTCCTCAACAAAGAGCCCTGGCTGCTGCGCTGCCGAGGCCACCAACCCGTGATCAGCGGCATCGACCAGATTCTCGACGGCCTGCGACGGGCCGGGCAGCTCACCCGGTGGTCCCTCGGCATCTACGAGCCCGAGACGCACGCCTTCGGCGGGCCGCCCGCGATGGACGCCACGCACCGGCTCTTCCACGCCGACAGCCGCTACCGCACCACCCAGACCACCCGGACGGCCCAACCGGCCGGCCAACCAGCCGCGCTCGGCCCCCGCGAGACGTTCGTCATCGCCGCCGGCGTCCTGTGCCGCGCAGCCGGACTGGACCAGTTCGAGCAGGGCGACGTCTGGCACCAGGTCGCCGAACTGCGCCCCGAACCACCCGCCGCGATCCTGGCCCGGACCGGCGAGCTCGCTGCGAAGGTGCACCGGCTCGTCGCTTGCCACGCCCCCGCCACCCTTGCCGCCGACCTGGCCCAGCCTCACACCGCCGGCGCCTGGCTCGACGCCCTGACCGACACCGGCCGCGCCCTGGCCCAGTTGCACCACCAGGGTCAGCTGCTCCGCGGACTTCGCGCGGTGCTCGCACACCACCTGTTGTTCCTGGCCAACCGGGCCGGGCTGTCCCTCACCGACCAGGCCAGCCTGGCCCATCTGGCGGTGCACGTCGCATTTCACACCGAACCGTCCACGCCGACGCTCAGGAAGGTACCGCCCGTGGCACTCCACACCGACCACACCGACCGCGCTGGCCACAGCGAACTGTCCGCTGATCAACTGCGTCGCGACCTCGTCGACCGCCTCGAACGCAACGGCACCGCCCGCAGCCAGCGCGTCATCGCGGCTCTGCGTGCTGTGCGCCGCGAGCTGTTCGTCCCGCAGGTGCCCGTCGAGAAGGCGTATGCGGATGATGCCGTCTACACCAAGAACAACGTTGACGGGGTGGCGATCAGCGCCGCGAGCCAGCCCACCATCGTCGCCACCATGCTCGAGCAGCTCGACCTTCACCCCGGCCACAAGGTCTTCGAGGCCGGCGCCGGCACCGGCTACAACGCCGCCCTCATGGCCGCCATCGTCGGCGACAACGGACACGTCACTGCTGTCGACGTCGATGACGACATCGTGGGCGTCGCTCGCGCCCACCTCGCTATGTCTGGCGTGACCAACGTCGAGGTCGTGCTCGGCGACGGTGCCCTCGGCCATGCCCCCAGCGCCCCCTACCAGCGGGCGATCGCCACCGTCGGCGCCTACCAGATCCCCGACGCCTGGCTCAACCAGCTCGCCCCCGGCGGCCGGCTCCTCGTCCCGCTGCGCCTGCGCGGCACCACCACCCGCTGCATCGCCTTTGAACGCGACGCCGACGGCTGGTACGCCGTCAACAGCGAGATCGCGGTCTTCATGCCCCTGCGCGGCATCGGCGACGACAGCGACCAACGCATCTACCTCACCGACGACCACACCATCCAGCTACAGGTTCACCAGGACCAGACCGCCGACCCGGCCGCCCTCACCGGCGTGATCGCCACCAAACGGCACGAACGGTGGACCGGCGTGCTGTTCCCGCCGGACGAGCCCCTCGCGTGGATGGACCTGTGGCTGGCCTGCACTCTCGACAACGCCCTCATGCGCATGAACGTGCAACCTCCGGCCGTCGAACGCTGCCTGGTCACGCCGTCGTTCGGCTGGGGTTCCATGGCCACCGTCCGCGGCGCCGACCTCGCCTACCTCACCATCCGGCCAGCCCGGCCCACCCCGGACCGTGGGAAACTCTACGAGGTGGGCGTCATCGGGCACGGGCCCGCCGGTGACACCCTCGCCGACGAGACCGCCGACCAGATCCGCCACTGGGACACCCACTACCGGACCAAGACCGTCGCGTTCACCCTGCCCACCGCCCTGCCCGACCCGGACCCGGCCATCGGCCGGTTCGTCCTGCCCCGCCGGCAGAACTCGATCGTCGTGGCCTGGACCTGACAAATGGACCCGCACGGACCGATCGCCAGACGGTTCCCCCTCGTGGCCCGCGTCCGTCCGGTCTGCCTCCCGCTTGACGCCCGCGTCGGCCAGCTCACCGAGCTCGCCGACCGGGCCGAGCAGGAAGCTAACCCGGGCGAAGCATCCACGGTGTTCAACCAGGCCGCCCTCATCGCCTCCGACCTCGGCCTGCCCGAACTCGCCCGCCAGTGGTGCCACTGGCACGCCCGCCTCTACCTCGAGCACTGCCCGCTCACCGGCATGGACGGCATTCGCACCCTCGAACCCCTCGTCAACCTCGCCCGCCTCCACATCCGTGCGGGCAGCGGCCGTCAGGGCCACCAGTTGCTACTGCGCCTCCAGGACGCCGTCACCAGCGGCGATGCCGTCACCGTCGACGGGCTCACCGTCCCCGCCAACCTCACCGTCACCGCCACCGACCGTGACGAGGTCCGCCAATGGCTCTGGCGCGTCGTCCTCGCCGACGGCACCCGCGCCCTCACCACCGACGGCCACTGGCAAACCGCCCTCGAACACCTACACCGCCAACACGGCATCGGCAGCCGCATGCTCGACGGCCGCCAGGTCGCCGTCATTGCCGCCACCACCACCGGCGACCGTGCTCAGGCCTGGGACCTGCTCGCCACCACCACACCGGGCGAACCGTGGGAAAACGCCGTCACCGCCTGCCTCACCGCACACTGCCGCCCGCCGGACCTACCACCCGCCCCAACGCGCCTCGACGAACTCATCACCCGCTGCGGCCAGCTCGAGTTCAGCCCGGCCACTG
The DNA here is from genome assembly GCF_040605515.1 of Dactylosporangium sp. NPDC005572. Taxonomy (NCBI): domain Bacteria; kingdom Bacillati; phylum Actinomycetota; class Actinomycetes; order Micromonosporales; family Micromonosporaceae; genus Dactylosporangium; species Dactylosporangium sp. NPDC005572. Next base: position 54,628 of record NZ_JBEXCY010000065.1, read on the forward strand.
TCGTGTTCCACACCCGGCTCATGCTCAGCGTTGCCGACGTACCCGCCATCCGCCGCACAAACCTGACCGACCTGACCGACCTGCTACGTGGCCTGGCCGATCGAATCATCGACACCGGCGACGGCTACGCCGCCCGCGAAATGCTCACGCACAACGAGTCGCGACATGAACTGACGGGCGACCACGTCTCGGCACTGGCCAGCGTCGTTGCCGCGAGCCGCCTCGACGCAAGGTCCATCCCCGCCGACGTCGAACCGCGACTGCGAGCCGCACTGACAACCGCCGCCCGGACCCTCGCTACGGCGGGCCGACAGCCCCTGGCGGCGATAGCCAGTCGCAACGAAGCGGCAGCGTCATCAGGCGACGGCTGACCGGTTGGGCCGTCGGCGCCGCCAACGCGATCGACCCTGCTCTGGGGCTGAGGGATCGGTCACCACAACG
>NZ_JBEXCY010000066.1:0-18214 GCF_040605515.1 Dactylosporangium sp. NPDC005572
GGCCGAGCGGCACCAGCTCGGTCGCCGCCCGCACCGCCGGAGGCAGGGCGAGCAGCGCCGCGGCGACCGCGTCGGGGCCGGCGGCCGGGTCGAACACCAGCCGCGGCCGGTCCGGATCGACCGCCACCGCGAGCGCGAGCCAGTCACCACCACCGCCCAGCGCCAGCCCGCCACCGACCGGGCCCAGCACCGAGCCTGCGCCGCCACTTCCCAGGGGCGCCAGGCCGCCACCGACCAGGCCCGACGTCGAGCCTGCCCCGCCACTGCCCAGCGGCAGGCCGCCACCGACCGGGCCGGGCGTCGAGCCTGCCCCGCCACGGCCCAGCGCCTGGCCGCCACCGACCGGGCCCAGCACCGAGCCTGCGCCGCCACTTCCCAGGGCCTGGCCGCCACCGACCGGGCCGGGCGTCGAGCTTGCGCCGCCACTGCCCAGCGCTCGGCCGGCACCACCCATCGGGCCAAGCGCCGGGCCGGAGCCGGCAGCGCCCACCAAAAGTCCGGGGCCCAGGGCCCAGCCGGCCGGGATCGGGCGGACCGGCACGCCCACGGGCCATTGAGGACGGGCCGGGACCAGGGACTGCCACGCCGGCGCCGGCCAGCGCGGCCCCTCCGCGACCCGCCGCCCGCCCGGCGTGTGCCGCCACCAGCCCGCGGCGGCGAACAGCGGCCCGCCCGGCGCCGCCACGACCGGGCCGGCCGGTGCGACGACCGGCAGGCCCAGCGGCCCGGCCAGGCCGGCCGCGACCTCTCCGGGCACGAGCAGCAGCACGCCCTGGGTGCCGGCGCGGACCGCGGCCCGCACCGGCTCCACCAGGTCGGCGGCGGCCGGCAGCACGTCCGGCGGCACCGACACGGAGAGCCAGCCGTCGGGAACGGCCACCCCACCGATCAGCACCTCCATGCCCGCCAACCTACCGGTCGCCACCGACAATTTCGTTCAGGCGAAGGCGACCGCCCCATCCGGCCGTCACGCTCGGGTCACCCCGGCGCGCCGAGCACGGTGCCCGCCAACGTTCGCCGGGTCAGCATCGCCCCGCGCCGCGGCGCGAACCCGCAGCCGGCGAATCCGGCCGTCGCGCTCGGGTCGCTAGCGCACGTACACCGCTGACTGCGGCGGCGTCGACATCCCGTCACCGATGAAGTACGAAGGGTGCGGCGGCTGGTTGTAGGCCGTGTTCTGCCAGGCGATCGCCACGCGGTACTGCGGGTCGTGCATCAGCGTCCACAGCCGCCGGTTCGACGTGACCGGTGACGCGTAGACGCGCAGCGCCGTGTTGTCCGTGGTCGGCCAGATCACCTCCTCGCGCCAGTCGCCGAGGATGTCGCCGGACAGCGACGGCGTCGACTTCGTGCCGTTGTTCGCATGGACACCGGACGCCGTGAGCAGGCGGGTGTCGGCGGAGGTGCCGTACTTGTCGACGTGCGTGCCGTCGAGCAGCTCGCGGACCGGGTCGCCGTCCCACCAGATCAGGAAGTTGGTGGACGACGGTTTGCGACCGATGTTCACGCCGGTGGCGGAGGTCAGGCCGCTCACCGACGACGACCAGGCCTCGGCGCCGGGGCTGCCGGCGTAGATGTCGCCCGCGACGCCGCGGCCGTTGTCGCAGGAGCAGGCGGGGTGGCTCCAGATGGTGGCGCCGGTGCGGGCGTCGGCCATGAAGTCGGCCGGGTGGGCGCCGTCCTCGGTCGGCTTGTACACCTCCAGCCCGGCCCGCGACGGGATGAAGTCGCCGACGTGCAGCGCGTCGCCGTGGCCGTAGCCGGTCCGCCAGAGCAGCGCGCCGTTGTCGTCGATGGCGGCCGAGCCGTAGATGATCTCGTCGCGGCCGTCGGCGTCGACGTCGGCGACGGACAGCTGGTGGTTGCCCTGGCCGTAGGCGCCGGTGTTGCCGGTGCCGGAGTCGTACGTCCAGCGGCGGGTGAGCGTGCCGTTGCGGAAGTCCCAGGCGGCGACGACCGCGCGGGTGTAGTAGCCGCGGGCCATGACCAGCGACGGGCGCTGGCCGTCGAGGTAGGCGGTGCCGGCCAGGAAGCGGTCGACGCGGTTGCCGTAGCTGTCACCCCACGACGACACCGTGCCGCGCGGCGGGACATAGTCCACCGTCGACATCGCCGCGCCCGTCTGGCCATTGAACATCGTCAGATACTCCGGGCCCGACAGCACGTAGCCGGACGAGTTGCGGTAGTCCGCCGAGGCGCTGCCGATGACCCGCCCGGTGCCGTCGGTGGTGCCGTCGGCGGTCTTCATAGCCACCTCGGCCCGGCCGTCGCCGTCGTAGTCGTAGACCTGGAACTGCGTGTAGTGCGCGCCGGCCCGGATGTTGCGGCCCAGGTTGATCCGCCACAGCCGCTGCCCGTTCAGTCGGTACGCGTCGACGTAGACCACGCTCGTCACGCCCGACTGCGAGTTGTCCTTCGCATCCGCTGGATCCCACTTGAGCACGATCTCGTAGACGCCGTCGCCGTCGAGGTCGCCGACCGACGCGTCGTTCGCGCTGTAGATGCTGCCCGGCGGCGAGATGGGCACGTCGAGATAGCCGTTCGTGAATCGCAGCGAGCCCGCCGACGCCGCCTGCTCGGCGCCGCCGACGACCGCGCGGACGGTGTAGGACGCGTCGGCGGCCGCCCCGGCATCGAGGTAGTTCGTCGAGTCGGTGACCGTCGCGACGCGCGTCGAGCCGCGGTAGACGTTGAAGGCCGTCGACAGCGCCTCGGTGCCCAGCAGCCGCCACGAGACCAGGTTGCCGCTGCCCGACCGCACCGAGATGAGCCCGCGGTCGAGGTCCTCGACCTGCTTGCCGGTCCCGGCGGGCGGGGGCGGGCTCGACGGCGGCACCGACGGAGAAGCAGAGGGTGATGTCGTACCGCCGGTGCAGGTCACCCCGTTCAACGCGAAATCGACGGGGATCGGGTTCGACGTGGCCCACGAGCCATTGAAGCCGAACGACACCGTGCCGTTGGTGGCGATCGCCGCGTTGTACCCGGCATCGACCGCCCTCACCGACGATCCGGACGCCGTGACCGTCGCGTTCCAGGCCTGGGAAACCGCTTGCCCGGCGGCGAAGGTCCAGGTGAGTGCCCAGCCGTTGACCGGGTCGCCCAGGTTTGTGATGTCCACGCTGGCGCCGAAGCCGCCCTGCCACTGGTTCGTGACCGTGTACGTGACCCGGCAGCCGGCCGCCGCCGCGCCCGCGCCCTGCACGGCCACCACCCCGGCGGCGACCACGGCCGCCGCCGCCGAGACGGCGATGACTGTTCTCCGCACGATTCCGCTCCTCTCCGTCAAAGCCATAGGCTGCGTCCGGAAAGTGACGGTTGACAATATGTGACGGCGTGCGGCGCCCGGGACGTGCCCGGGCGCCGCGAAACTTTCAGCGTGCGGAGGTCAGCCCTGCTGCACCAGCCGGAACGACTGCGCGCCCGTCCCGTTGCAGGTGTACTGCACGAGCTGCACGCTGTCGGCCGTCGACGCGCCCGGCACGTCCAGGCACTTGCCCGACAGCCGGCTCACGAAGTGGTAGTACCCGCCGCCTTCGGAGACGGCCTGCCACTGCTGGTTGGTGCCGCCGCCGTACGTCCACGTCTGGATCGGCGCGTTGTCGGCCGACGACACGTTGCTGACGTCGATCGCCTGCACCGGGTTGCCGCGCTGGTTGATCCGCGCGAAGCCGCCGCTGGTCGGCTGGATCTGGTACTGCTGCGCATTGGTCGCGTTGCAGGAGTACTGCTGGATCGCCGTGCCGTTGACGGTGCCGGCCGCCCGGGCGTCGACGCACTTGCCGCTGGTCTTGTTGACGATCGAGTACCAGGCGGTGGGGGAGATGGGCCCGCTGCTGGCCGGGGGTGACGACGAGGGCGGCGTCGACGTGGGCGGCGTGCTGGTGACGCCGGCCAGCCACTGCAGGCCCTGGATCAGCCAGCGGTTCTGGTTCGGGCTGTCGAATGTGGACGACGTGCGGGTGTTCGTCGAGTAGTTCATGCCGTTGTGGCCGAAGTTGGCGTACAGCATCTTGTAGTTGCGGTTCGTCCACATGATCGGGTAGTACCCGCTGTACCACGACTGGTTGGGGTCGGTGCCGACCGGGAAGCTGCTGGCGTCGACCGATGCCAGGATGTCGATGTTCGGGTTCTGGCGCAGGTCGTTGCTCCAGGAGTACCACTCGCTGACCGCGGACTGGAACGTCGCCGGCAGCCCGGCGGTCGACGGGTGGTTGCGGTTCTCGACCTTGAGCGTGACGCGGGTCGGCCCCCACGTGTTGGTCCGGAACGCGCCGGAGCCGAGGAACGTGTTGTAGTACCAGCTCCACGCGCCGGGGTTGTCGGTCCACGCGCTGACGTGGAAGCCCATCCAGGCGCCGCCGTTCTGCATGTACTGCTGGAACGCGGCCCGCTGCCCCGACGGCGGGGCGTCGTCGAGGAACATGATCACCTTGTACTGCGCGAGGCTGCCCGTGTTGAGCCGGCTCCAGTCGGTGGTGGCTTCCCAGGTGAAGCCGTTCTGCGCACCGGCCTGCGGGAACCAGTCCCGGGCCTCCTTGTCGAAGTCGATGTGCGCGGCGTCCCAGGTCCCGTTGTAGAACGCGAGCACCTTGAACGGTTCGGCGGCGAGAGCGGGCCGGATGACCAGGCCCACCCCCAGCGCCACGAGCACGGCGACCGCAGCGATCGCAAGCTTCCTGAACACAGAGGGGTCCTTCGGTAGCGGTGTGAGGGTGACGGCGGCCGCTTCCTGGCATCATCGGCCATCGATGACGGCCCCACAAGGTAAAGAACCTTAATAGTTAAATTAAGTCGCCAATTAACTCCCGGTGGCCGGGCCGACACGGGCGCGACCTCGCCCGACCAGGTCACCAAAACTGGTTGAGCCTTCCTTCCGCGCTCCCGTACGTTGCCGGTGGCCCCGTCGCCGTGAGGACAGAGGACAAACCGCGTGACCCCTCCCGCTCTGTAGACCTGACGCCTTCTTCCGCGCATCTTCAGGCCGACCCTCCCGTCGGTCCTGCCGGGCTGCCCGCGTGCGCCCGCTCATGCAGCGTTTGAGGCCGCGCGCAATCGGCCTCGGGTCAGGTCTTCAGAGAGATCATCATGTCTTCACAACCTCATACTGTGCTGCCCTGGTTCGTCCGCCGGACCAGGCTGCCGCTGCTGTCGTTGCGGTGCGTGGACTGCCGGTCGGCGTCGGCCACCACCGGCGAGGGCAGGTTCCGCGTCAACGCCAACGGCAAGCTGCTGGACGTGTGGCTGCTGGTCCGGTGCGTGTCCTGCGACCGGACGAGCAAGCTCACCGTGCACGAGCGGGCGCCGGTCAGGTCCTTCGACCCGGCCGCGCTCGACGGCTACCACGCGAACGACCCGGCGTCGGTGGCGACGACGCTGCTGGACCCGCTGCTCGCCCGGCGCAACCGGTTCACCCTGGACTGGCGGGGTGCCTGGCGGCTGGACGCCCCGCCGGCCCGGCTCGACGAGTTGTGGCCGGTCCAGGTGGACGTGGTCTTCGAGGATCCGGTGCCGGTGCGCCCGGACCGGCTCATCGCGCAGGGCCTCGGCCTCAGCAGGAACGAGGTGCTGCGCCGGATCAAGTGCGACATCTCGCTGCGTCGCCCGACGGTCGCCGGGTTCACCTTCGTCGTGACGGATTCGTGAAGTCCCGTCCGGGCCTGGGATGATCGGGTGGTGATGCACGACGGAGAGGTCCCGACCGACGCCCTGCTGGTCCGGCTGCTGCTCGCGGAGCAGTTCCCGGCCTGGGCCGACCTGCCGGTGACGCCGGTCGAGTCGGGCGGCACGGACAACGCGATCTACCGCCTCGGCGACGACCTCGCGGTCCGGCTGCCCCGCATCGGCTGGGCGACCGGGCAGATCGCGCTGGAGCGGACCTGGCTGCCGGTCCTGGCGCCGCAGCTGCCGGTGGCGGTGCCGGCACCCCTCGCGGTGGGGGTGCCGGCGTTCGGGTACCCGTACGAGTGGGCGGTCTACCGGTGGCTGCCGGGCGTGAACCCGGGCGAGGTTCCGGCGCGGGACCTGGCCGACTTCGTCGTCGCGCTGCGTGGCGTCGACGCCGTCGGCGGCCCGCCGGCCCGCGGGAGGGGTGCGCCGCTGGACGCGACCGCGGTGCCGGCGCCGATCCAGGAGCTGGCGGGGGAGTACGACGTCGCGCTGCTGACCGACGTCTGGCGGGCCGACGCCGCGGCGGCGCCGTGGGGCGGGCCGCCGACCTGGCTGCACGGCGACCTCCACGGCGGCAACGTGCTCGTCGACGGCGGCCGGCTGAGCGCGGTCATCGACTGGAGCTGCCTCGCGGTCGGGGACCCCGCGATCGACCTGCTCCCGGCCTGGTCGCTGCTGTCCGCCGCGGACCGGCCGGCGTTCCGCGAGCAGGTGGGCGCCGACGAGGCACAGTGGCGCCGGGGGCGCTGCTGGGCGCTGACGATGGCCGTGAACGCGCTGCCGTACTACCGCGACACCAACCCGTTCCTGGCCGGGCTCGGTCGCCGGATGATCGCGGAGGTGCTCGCCGACGTAGCCGGCTAGCAGAGCCGACGTCGCCGGCTAGCAGAGCCGGCGTCGCCGACCAGGAAGAGCTGGCGTCGCCGGCCACGGAGCGCCGGGCTAGGAGAACGGGCCTTTGACCTCGCCCGAGCCGCGCGGCACCAGGCGGGTCGGGACCAGGTGGGTGGTCGGCTCCCACGTCTCGCCGTCCAGGCGGCGGAACACCAGCGACGCCGCCACCCGGCCCATCGTCGACGGGTCCTGCGCGACCACCGTCACCGCCGGCTGGAGCAGGTCGGCCAGCGGGAAGTCGTCGAACCCGACGAGCGCGACGTCGTGGTGCCGCCCGCCGGCCCGCAGCGCCCGGATGACCCCGATCGTCACCAGGTTCTGCGCGCTGAACACCGCCGTCGGCGGGCGACCGGCCGCCAGCATGCCAGCCATCGCCGCCTCGGCCGCCTCGGCGGTGTGCAGGTCGTGCGCGACGTGGGCGGGCCGCAGCCCGTGCTCGCTGAGCGCGTCGCGGAAGCCCTGGAAGCGCTGCCGTGCGGTCGCGATCGAGCGCAGGTCGCCGAGGTAGGCGAGCTCCCGGTGCCCGTGGGCCACCAGGTGGTGGACGGCGGCCGCCGCCCCGGCCTCGTTGTCGGCGAGGACCGCGTCGGCGTGCACCCCGACCGGGGGTCGGTCCACGAACACGACGGGCGTCCCGGCGACCATCTCGCGGCCGAGGTACGCCTGGTTGTCGCTGGCCGGCACGATCACGAGCGCGTCGGCCTGCCGCGTGGTGAACTCGTGGACCAGCGCCCGCTCCCGCTCGGGGTCCTCGTCGACGCTCCCGGCGAAGATCATCACCCCGCGCTCCCGTGCCACGTCCGACAGCGCCCGGTGCAGTGCCGCCGAGAACGGGTTGGCGACGTCCTCGAGGACCGCCGCGATCGCCGCCGTGCGCCCGCCGGCCCGCCGCAGGCTGCTGGCCGTGATGTTCGGCCGGTATCCAAGCTGGTCGATCGCCCGCCGCACCTTCACGGCGAGGGCGGCGCTGACGCCCGCCTCCTGGTTCACGACCCGGGAGACGGTCTTCGGGCTCACCCCGGCCAGCAGCGCCACGTCGCGCAGGGTGGGGCGTGCGTCCACGGGGTGCCTCCTCGAATCGAGTCGATCTCGGGCGAGCCGCACGATACCGCGCCGTCGCCGACCCGGTCCGCGCACCCGCCGACATCCCGCAGCCGACAACGATGTCAAGATTCTTCGTTCGCCTCCGAATCGTTATAACAGATCTTGGAAGTGCCAGTATTGACAATCATGACAGAGACATTCGACAGTGTGCTGACAACGTTGTCAAGCATTGGGGAGAGCGGACATGATCCAGCAACCGGGTCGACGGGCCGCGACACTGCTCGCCGTCGCGATCGTCGCCGGCCTCACCGTCGGCGCGTGCGGCGACGATGGCCCGGGCGGCGACGACGGTGTCTCCGTCGCCCTCATCACCAAGAACTCCACGAACCCGTTCTTCGTCACCATGCAGGAGGGCGCCCGCGCCGCCGCGAGCGCCGAAGGCGTCAAGGTCACCGTCGCCGCGGGCAAGGCCGACGGCGACGAGGCCGGCCAGGTCCAGGCCATCGAGGACGCCATCGCCCGCGGTGACGACGGCATCCTCATCACACCCAACGGCCCCGGCGTGAACCCGGCGATGAAGAAGGCCCGCGACGCCGGCCTGTACGTCATCGCCCTCGACACCCCGCCCGACCCGCCGTCCACGGTGGACATCACGTTCGCGACCGACAACTTCAAGGCCGGCGAGCTCATCGGGAAGTGGACGGCCGGGCAACTGGGCGGCAAGCCCGCGACCATCGCCCTGCTCGACCTGTTCAACGACAAGATCGTGTCCGTCGACTACAACCGCGACCAGGGCTTCCTCACCGGCATGGGCATCGACGCCAAGGACAAGAAGCGCAACGGCGACGAGGCCAAGTCCGGCTCGTACGCGGGCGGCGGCACCTACACCATCGTGTGCAACGAGCCGACGAACGGCGCCGAGGACGGCGGCCGCACCGCGATGGAGCGCTGCCTGACCAAGAACCCGGCGATCAACGTCGTCTACACCATCAACGAGCCCGCGGCGGTCGGCGCGCAGCAGGCGCTGAAGGCGGCCGGCGTCCAGGGCGCGCTCGTCGTCTCCATCGACGGCGGCTGCGACGGCGTCAAGCAGGTCAAGGACGGGCTGATCAACGCCACTTCCCAGCAGTACCCCGTGAAAATGGCCGAACTGGGCGTCAAGGCCATCAAGCAGATCGCGACCGGCGGCGAGAAGCCGAAGGTCACCGACGGCCTCGACTTCTACGACACCGGGGTGGCCCTGGTGACCGACAAGGCGGTGAGCGGCGTCGAGTCCATCGACAGCACGAAGGGCGCGGAGCTCTGCTGGGGCAAGAAGTGACCGCGACCAGCGCGGCCGAGCAGTTCGCGCTGCGGCGGCACTCGCCGCTGCAGCGCGTGCAGCACCTCCTGCACGGCCACCCGGCGATCAGCCCGTTCCTCGTGCTGGTGCTGTCGGTCGTCGTGTTCACCAGCCTCAACCAGCGCTTCGCGTCGCCGAACTCGCTCTCCCTGGTACTGCAGCAGGTCGCGGTCATCGGAGCGCTCGCGGTCGGCCAGACACTCATCATCCTCACCGCCGGCATCGACCTGTCGGTCGGCGCGATCACCATCCTGGCGATGATGCTCTCGGCGAAGCTCGCCGAGGGCAACGGCATCCCGGGCGTCCTCGCGATCCTCGTCGGGATCGCCGTCGGCGTCGCGGCCGGGCTGCTCAACGGCGGGCTGGTGACCCGCATCGGGCTGCCGCCGTTCATCGTCACGCTCGGCACGCTCAGCGTCTTCACCGCCGTCGGCCTGCTGTACTCCAAGGGGCAGAGCGTCCAGCAGATCGACCTGCCGGCGATCGTCAACTGGACGGGGGAGACGTTCGCCGTCGGGCGGTTCCGCATCACGGTGGGCGTCGTGATGGTCGCCGTGCTCTACGTCGTCGTCGGGTTCGCGCTGGCCAACACGGCGTGGGGCCGGCACGTCTACGCGGTCGGCGACGACAAGGAGGCCGCACGGCTCGCCGGCATCCGGGTCGACCGCGTGTTGCTCAGCGTGTACACCATCGCGGGCGCCATCTACGGGCTCACCGCGTGGATCCTCATCGGCCGCGCGGGCGCCGCCAGCCCCAACGCCATCACGGACGCCAATCTCGAGAGCATCACGGCCGTCGTCATCGGCGGCACCAGCCTGTTCGGCGGCCGCGGCGCGGTGCTCGGCACGCTGCTCGGCGCGCTCATCGTCGGCTCGTTCCGCAGCGGGCTGTCGCTCGCGGGCGTCGACGACCAGTACCGCGTCCTCGCCGTCGGCCTGCTCGTCCTGCTGGCCGTCGCCGTGGACCAGTGGATAAGGAGGGTGAAGGCATGACGCCCGTGCTTTCGGCGCGCGGCCTGGTCAAGACCTTCGGCCGCGTGGTGGGCCTCGACGGGGTCGACATCGACCTGTACCCGGGGGAGGTGCTCGCCGTCATCGGCGACAACGGCGCCGGGAAGTCGACGCTCATCAAGTGCCTGACCGGCGCGCTCATCCCCGACGCGGGCGAGATCCTCCTCGACGGCCGGCCGGTGCACTTCCGCCGCCCGCAGGACGCCCGCGAGGCCGGCATCGAGACCGTGTACCAGACCCTGGCGGTGGCGCCCGCCCTCGACATCGCCAGCAACCTGTACCTCGGCCGGGAGCGCCGCCGCCCCGGCCCGCTCGGCTCGGTCCTGCGCATGCTGGACAAGAAGGGCATGCGCGCCGACGCCGCCCAGGCATTGACGGACCTCGGCATCGGCACGCTGCAGAACACCGCCGCCGCGGTGGAGACACTCTCCGGCGGCCAGCGCCAGGCCGTCGCCGTGGCCCGCGCGGCCGCGTTCGGCAGCAAGGTGATCGTCCTCGACGAGCCGACCGCCGCGCTGGGCGTCCGCGAGTCGAACCAGGTGCTGAGGATGATCGGCGAGGTCCGCGCCCGCGGCCTGCCGGTCATCCTCATCAGCCACAACATGCCGCACGTGTTCGAGGTCGCCGACCGCATCCACGTCCAGCGCCTGGGCCGCTGCGCCGGCGTCATCACCCCCAGCTCGCACACCATGTCGGAGGCGGTGGCCATCATGACCGGCGCCACGACGCTCCAGGACACCCCGGGCCGCTGACCCCGGCGGGCGCGGACGGCACCGTCCGCGCCCGCTCGCGGCGGCCTCGGCGAGGTCATCCGGCGCCGTACACCTCCGAGCCCCCGCTGATCGATGACACCTGCGCTCCGTCCGTGCCGCTACCTTCCTGGGAGCGGTCCCGCACCCGGGGCGCCGGAGTTCGGCTGCGGGGGCGGCGGGACGAGCGTTGCCGGGAACCTGTCGGCGACGCCCGCTCACGCGGCTGGGAACTCGGCCAGGATGGCCTCCGCGACGGCGTTGTGGGCCGCCGCGCCGGCCGCCCGGGGCTCCAGGCGGTTCGTGAGGTAGGCGACCACGAGGCGGCGGGCCGGGTCGGCCCACGCCACGCACACGTTGCTGCCGTTGTGGCCGAACGCCTGCGGGCTGCTCGTGCGGCCCATCGGCCGCGGCCGGTCCGGGTCCAGGCCCGGCCCGCCCAGCTGGAACCCCTGCGACCAGCGGATCGGCAGCCGGATGAAGGCGTCGACGGTACCGTCGCTGGTCGGCGTCGTCGCCGCGGCCAGGGACTGCGCGGACAGCAGCGGGGCGCCGCCGTCCAGCAGGGCCTGGTACAGCACCGCCAGGTCGCGGGCCGTCGTCGAGATGCCCGCGGCCGGGATCACCGCCTGGCGGGTCTCCCGGCGGTTCACGAACGCCTGCGTCGCCCGGGCGGCGGGGCCGCGGGCGCCCAGCGGGACCTGACGGGAGAGCGCGGCGTCGGGCACGCCCAGGTACGTGTCCCGCAGGCCCAGCGGCGCCAGGATCTCCTCGGTCATGAGCTCCCGGATCGGCGTTCCCGTGATCCGGCGCAGCGGCTCGCCGAGCAGGAAACCGTAGGTGAGGTACTGGTACGCGGGTCCGCCGCCGGCGGGAAACCGCGGCCGGGCCCGTTCCACGGCCCGGACCGAGCGTTCCCAGTCCGCCATCGTCAGCGCATCGGCGACCGGACCGCGGGCCACCGGCAGCCCGGAGCGGTGCTGGAGCACGTGCCGGACGGTGATGGCCTCCTTGCCGTGCGCCCCGAATGCCGGCCAGTGCCGCGCGAGCGGGTCGTCGAGGGCGAGCGCCCCGCGCTCCGCGAGCCGGTGCACGAGCAGCGCCGTGAACGGCTTGCTTGTCGAGAACACCCAGAAGAGGTCGTCGGCCGCGCACCCGTGGGCGACGTCGGCGACGACCTGCCCGTCGTGGACGACGACGAGCTGGGCGGCCCCGCCCCGCTCCCGCACCAGCCGCAGGGCCCGGTCGAGCGCCGGGCCGCCGGACTTCGCAGACCAGTCGAGCACGGGGTCAGCCGGTTGTGGCCAAATGGCGGTACAGATCCCGCAGCACGCCGATCTCGCCGCCGTGGTGCATCGTTTCGCGGTTGATGTGCAGGATCAGCGCCGCCATCGGCTCGTCCGAGAAATAGGCGCCCTTCGGTCCTAGCGGGGTCCGCACCGCGATCTCGTCGAGGGCACTGATGTGGCCGCGCCATTGCCGGTACGCGTCCTCGAGGAACTCGACGCCACCGGCCGCCGTGGCGGGCAGATCCGGCGGCTCGTGGCGGGGGTCGAACATGTCGGCGTCGTCAGGGACCGAACCATCGCCGAAGAACGCACTGGAGCGGATGGCGAAACAGCCGACGGCGATGTGCATCATGCGCCATGCGATCGTCGTGACCGGCGGCGGATCCGCCTGCGTGGCCGGGCCGTCGGCGCGGAATCGGCCGTCCGCGCCGGCCCGCACGCCCCAGCCGCCGGGGACCGGCTCCCAGTGGTATTCCTCGTCGGTCAGCCCTTTCAGCCGCGGGAGCAGGTGCATGTCCCAGTAGAACTCCAGCTGCCCGACGAGCAGCCGTCCCCAGTCCAGCTCTGTGGTCGCCATGGATGGAGAGTATGCCCCAGCATGACCTGGTAATTGAACCGACACGATCGGTGAAGGGAGATTCCAAAATTGTATCTGGCGGAAAATCGGGGGACTGAGCGATACTGTTTCGCGGAACCACAAGTCGCGGGGAGGATCGTCCACCATGGCCAAGCGGGTCATTCAAGAACTGATCGACGACCTGGACGGCAAGCCCGCCGATGAGAGCGTTGCGTTCGGTCTCGACGGCGTGCAGTATGCGATCGACCTGTCGAAGAAGAACGCCGAGAAACTGCGCGCGGCGCTGAAGCCCTACATTTCCGCCGGCACCAAGCTGGGCCGCAGCAGCCTCCCGTCCCGCACGGCGTCCGCCCGGGCCCGCGGCACCAGCCGGGGCGACCGGGACCAGAATCGCGCCATCCGCGAGTGGGCGCAGGGCGCCGGTTTCCAGGTTTCCGACCGGGGCCGGATCAAGCAGGAGATCGTCGACCAGTACCACGCCGCCAACAGCCGCTGAACGCACAAAAAGGCCCGCCGGTTGCATGCCGGCGGGCCTTTTTCAGTGCGCCGCGGCGCCCGCCAGCTCACCCTCCGGGACCTCCAGCGCCGCCAGACGGCTCGGCCGGACCACGGTGAACAGCACGACCGTCGCCGTGAGCATGCCGCCGGCCACCACGACGCCCATCGCGACGGCCCCGGTACCGAGGACGCCGACCAGCGGCGCCGCCGCCGCGCCCACGCCGAACTGGACCGCGCCGAGCAGCGCGGCCGCCGTACCGGCCGCCTCGCCGTGCCGGGACATCGCGAGGGCCGGCGCGTTCGGCAGGGCCAGGCCCGCCGACGCGAGGACCATCCACAGCGCCGCCAGGACCGCCGGCAGGCCGCCGAGGCCGGTCGCCGCCAACCCGACCAGGGCCAGCCCAGCGAGCGAGCCGGCCAGCAGCGCCGAGACGAGGATCCGCTGCGGGCTGTACCGACGCAGCAGCCGCACGTTGACCTGCGTCGCCGTGATCAGGCCGACCGCGCCGGCGCCGAACGCCAGGCCGAACTCCTGCTCGCTCAGGCCGTACTGGTCCTGGAACACGAACGACGAGCCCGACACGTACGCGAACAGCGCCGCCATCGCCAGGCCCGCGACCAGCACCAGCCCGACGAACGTGCGGTCCCGCAGGAGGCCGCCGTAGACCCGCAGCGTCCCGCCCGAGCGGCGCCGCTCCGGCGGCAGCGTCTCGCGCAGGGCTGTGGCGGCGACCGCGGTCAGCAGTACACCTGAGATCGCCAGGGCGACGAAGACACCCCGCCAGTCCGTCCAGCGGAGCACGGCACTGCCCAGCGTCGGCGCGAGGATCGGCGCCGCGCCCATGACCAGCATCAACCGCGAGAACAGGCTCGCGAACGCCGCCCCGCTGAACAGGTCGCGGACCACGGCCATCGCCACCACGGACGACGCCGCCACGCCGAGGCCCTGCAGCACCCGCAGCCCGCCGAGCGTCACCACGTCCGGCGCCCACACGCAGGCGACCGACGCCACGACGTGCAGGATCAGGCCGGCGATGAGCGGCCGGCGGCGGCCCACGGCGTCGGAGAGCGGCCCGATCACGAGCTGCCCGAGCGCCAGGCCGAGCAGCGTGCCGGTCAGCGTCAGCTGCACCGCGGCCGGCGTGGTCGACAGGCTGCCGGTGATGCTGGGCAGCGCCGGGAGGTACATGTCGATGGTCAGCGGGCCGATCGCGATGAGCGAGCCGAGGACCAGCACGAGCCGGACGCGCTGGGCGCGGGTCATGCGGTCGCCCGGCATGGATGCCTGGGTCACGTGTGACAGGCAAGGCGATCACCGGAGAGCGTATTCCCGGACGTGCCGGACGTCACAGGCCCCGCCCGCCCGCTGGTCCGCCCGGGGGGCGGCGTCACAGGTGCTGGTACGCCGAGGCCTGCAGCGCGTACAGCGTCGCGTAGAGCCCGCCCGCCGCCATGAGCGACGCGTGGTCGCCCTCCTCGACGATCGCGCCGTGGTCCAGCACGTAGATCCGGTCCGCCTCACGCACGCTGGCCATCCGGTGGGTGATGAGCACGACGGTCCGCCCGGCGGCGAGCTCCCGCAGCCGGCGGTACACGGTGTGCTCGGCACGCGCGTCGAGGTTCGCGGTCGGCTCGTCACAGATGAGCAGCGGCGCGTCGCGGAAGAACGCCCGCGCGATGGCCAGCCGCTGCCACTGACCGCCGGAGAGCTCGGCGCCGTCCGCGAAATGCCGGGAGAGAAGGGTCCGGTACCCCTTGGGCAGTTCGACGATGAACCCGTGCGCGTCGCCGCGCTCCGCCGCGGCCTCGACCTCCGCCTGGGACGCGGTCCGGTCGTGCCGGCCGGTCGTGATGTTCGCGGCGGCGGACAGCGGCCAGTTCGTCGGGTCCTGCATGACGACCGCGACCCGGTCGCGGACGGTGTCGGGATCGAAGTCGGACAGGTCGGCCTCGTCCCACCGGATCGTTCCCGCGTCCGGCCGGTACAGCGCGGCGAGCAGCTTCGCGAGCGTCGTCTTGCCGGAACCGTTCTCGCCGACGAGGGCGATCGTCTCCCCGCTGCGGACCGTCAGCGAGACGTCCCGGACCGCGGGCCGCTCCGCGCCCGGATAGCTGAACGTGACCCCGGAAAGGGCCAGCACCCGGAACCGTTCCGGCGCCGCGACGCCGGTCAGCGGCTCGGCCCGGGAAACCGCGAGCGCGCAGAAGCTCTCGTAGTCGCCGAAGTACAGCCCCTGCTCGTACATGTGGTTGATCGCGAACGCGACCTCCGTGAGCGCGTTGATCCCGGTGCTGATCGCGTACGCGGCGGCCCCGCCGACGGCGATGTCCATCCGGCCGGTGAGCAGCAGCCCGACCAGCGCGGCGTACGCGGCGCCGGTCGCCACCGCGCCGAGCGCGTGCCCGGCCAGGTTCGTGCGCACCTGCGCGGCCGACACGCGCATCTGCTCCCCCGTCGCCGCGTCGGTGAGCCGCCGCACCTCCTCCAGGAGGTACCGCTGGAGCGTGAACGCCCGCAGCTCGGCCGCCTGGTCCCGCTCGGCGAGCAGGTCCGACAGCATCCACTTGCGCCGCATCACGGTGATGAGGCGCAGCTGCTGCCGGTACCCGAGCCGTGCCGAGCGCACCGCCGCCCAGAAGTTCGGCACGACGGCCAGCACGAGCAGCGGCAGCAGGAGCGGATGCAGTACCGCCAGCACGCCGGCCGCCGCCGCCAGCGACACGACGCTCGTGCCGAGCTCGATCGCGTGGTCGACGACCCGCTGCGCCGCGTCGATCCCGCGGTCCCGGGCCCGCTGCATGCGGTCGCGCCACGAGGCGTCGTCGAACGTGGCCAGGTCCACGCGGGTGGTGAGCTCCAGGAGCCGCAGCTCGGCGGCCTGGCTGACCTGCGGCGACAGCCGGCCCTGGGCCGCCGTGGCGGCGGACGCGAGCAGCGTCCGGGCCGCACCCGCCCCGATCATGATCAGCAGCGACGGTACCGCGGCCCGGACCCGGTCCGGCGTCGGACCGGCCTGCAGCAGCCCGTCCAGCACGCCCACGACGTTGACCAGCCCGACGCCGGCGGCGATCCCGGCGCCGATCTGGAAACAGACCACGGCGAGCGTGTCCCGGCGGCTGGTGGACCAGGCCAGCCGCCACGCCTTCGCGAGGAGCCCGGGCAGCCGCCGGGCCATGTGCAGGAACGAGGCGGCGGCCGCCTCGGTGGTGGCGGTCAGCCAGTACGGCACGGCCAGCTCGTCGTCGATCGCCATACATCTATTGTCAAAGCCCGCCGCCACCCGCCGGCCGCCGATTCCGGCAACGCTTCGCCTTCGGACCGCGGTTCCGTCTGTATCGCTCACTTTTCTCTCGGGCGCTGCTTTCTCTCGGGCGCTGCGCTGACGGGGGTTTTTGTCGTACCCGGGGTCTAGGTTCGTGGCATGGGGATCGAGCCGGTCGACTGGGACGCCCGCTTCGCCGCGGCCCAGGCGGCGGCCAGCCGGCGGCGCGCCCATCGCAAGGCGGTGCGCGCGGAGTTCGCCGGCGCCCGCCGCCACGGCCTCTGGTCGAGGCAGGCGGAGCGCCTGATCCGAGCCGACCAGCACGACCGCGAGGCCGAGATCCTGTCGGCCTGGCACGACGCGGACGCCCGCGCCGCCAAGCGCACCGCCGCAGCACAACCGGACCCGACCGGCCCGGCACGGCCCGCGCCGTCCTCACGGCCCGCGCCGTCCTCACGGGCGGCGCAGACGGCACAGGCGGCACCGGTCTCATGCGAGGCACCAGCGGCAGGGGCGGCGCCGGCGGCACCGGTCTCACGGGCAGCGCCGGTCTCACGGGCGGCGTCGGCTGCACGGGCGGCGTCCGCGGCAGGGGCGGCACCAGTGTCACGGGGGGCGCCGGCGGCACGGGAGACGGTCTCACCAGAGGCACCGGCGGCAGGGGCGGCGCCGGCGGCACCGGTTGCTTCCGCAGTGCTCCCCGCAGTGCTCCCCGCAGTGCGGGCCGAGGCGGCGCCAGCGGGACCCGCGGCGGAGCGTGCCGAGGCCGCGATCGCCGGGGAGCCAACGATCCAGGCCGCGGTTGTCGGCGAGCCCGTGGCGACGGCTGCGACCGTGCGGGAGCCGGCACCGGCGTGTCCGCCGCAGTCCGTGGCAGGACCGATGAGTTCGCGTCCATCCGAGCGTTGTAGGGCACATGACGAACCAACACGAGCTCCTGCTCCGCGCCAACGGCGTCACCCTGTGCGCCGAGACGTTCGGCGACCCGGCCGACCCGGCGGTCCTCCTCGTCCACGGCGCGTCGGCCTCGATGCTGTGGTGGGAGGAGGACCTGTGCGAGCGCATCGCGGCTGGTGGCCGGCGCGTGATCCGCTTCGACAACCGGGACACGGGCCGCTCGGTGGCCTTTCCGCCGGGCCGCCCCGGGTATGCGCTGCGCGACCTGGCCGACGACGCCGTGGCGATCCTCGACGCCCTCGGGATCGCCCGCGCCCACCTGGTCGGCCGTTCGATGGCCGGCGCGATCGTCGCGCTGGCGGCGTGGTCCCACCCGGACCGTGTGGCGTCCCTGACGTTGGTCTCGACCACGCCCGGGGACGCTGACCTGCCGGGGATGGAGGAGGCGTTCCTGTCGTACGTCAGCCGCCCGGGCCCGGATCCGTCGAACCCGGGAGCGGTGGTGGACTACGTCGTCGGCCTGATCGGCGCGTACGCGGGCGGCCACTTCGACAAGCCGGCCACCCGCGCCCGGGCCGAACGCGACGTCGCCCGCACGGCGGACATCGCCTCCTGCCTGACCAACCACTTCCTGCTGGACCTGTCCATGCCCGAGGGGTTCACGCTGCGCGACCTGACCTGCCCGGCCCTGGTGGTTCACGGCGACCGCGACCCGGTCTTCCCGCTCCCGCACGCCGAGGCCATGCGAGCGGCCCTCCCGTCCGCCGACCTGCTCGTCCTGGAGGACACCGGCCACGAATTGCCCCGCCGAACCTGGGACACCTTCGTCCCGGACCTGCTGGCCCACACGGCCCGCGCCGAGCAGCATCGAGGCCCGCGCCAAGCCTGAGCAGGCAGCGGCGAGCGTGGGGCGGCGGCCAGGCCGAGCCGGTCCTGGTCGCCCCCGTGCCCCGCGCTTGTTCGCGCCTTGCGCTTGTCCCCGTG